>JAADEK010000019.1 GCA_013153455.1 Aquificota bacterium | reverse complement strand
CTTTACTTTTTCCGAGCGAGGGAACTTGACAGACTCCGCTTCTTTGAGGAGATTCTCAACTACCACGAGCTTGAGCTTTACCTATCTTTAGGAAACTACACCGACGCGCGTAAAATCCACGAGCGCGTAAAGAACGAGCTCTTTTACAACCCCCTTTACCGTATCTCTTACATGAATTACTGGCTCTATCCCGACTTTTTGCGACTCCTCGGGAAGCGGGAAAACTACTACGGGAACGTCCTTAAACTCGGTTGGCTTTCTTTGGGAAAGAAGAGCGCGGGCTTTGCGCTTCTTGCGCTCTACAACAAAGCCCTCTCAAAACTACCCCTGAGCGGGGAAGAGAAGGAGTTCATAAGGCTCGTGAGGCTAAGGGAAGGGGAGTTTATTCTGCTCGGTGAGGTCTTTTCGTTTGAGCGTCAAAGGAGGGCGCTTGAGGAGAAGCTCTCCTCCCTCTCGCCCCGCGCGGACGCTCCCCTCGTTGTTTCGCTCTACAAGCTCTCCCCGAAGAACTTCCTGAAGGTTTTTAAGGGAGAGAGCTCGCTTTACGTCCTCGCGGAGGCTCTCGTCGTTTCGGGTGATGATGAGTTTTTACGCGTTGAGAGGCTCCTTCCCCCCTCCGCGCTTTCGGACTTCCTGAGGGGGAAGTTTTGGTTTCTGAAGGGAAAGAGGGAAGTCGCAAAGCGACTCCTTTCGCGCTCCCTCCCAAAACTTGAGGGGATACGCAGGCTTGAAGCTACGCTCCTGCTTTATTACATAACCGAGAACACGCACATAGACGAGGTTCTGGCGTTGGCGGAGGAATACCCGGAGCTTTCGGGATACTTTCCTTATATTTACAGGCTCGCGGGGGACATATACGCGAAAAAGGGCATAAAAAGGAAAGCGATAGAGATGTATAAGAATTTCTTACAGCGTTATAAGGAAAAAGATGAGATATACGCGCTTACGCTCTTTCTCCTCGCGAAACAAGCGGAAGAAGCTGGGGACAAAAGGGCGCTCTCTTACGCCCTCGGGGAGGCTCGTTCCTTTCAAAACCTGATAACGGACGCTATATTAACAATATGGGGGGAAAGCTGAATGAAGCTCTTTGAGGGCGCCCAGCGCATCCTTCCCTACCTCCGATACGCTTGGACGAGACACAAAGCCCTCCTGAGCAACGTAGCGAACGCGGACACTCCGAACTACGTAAGGAGGGACGTAAGGTTTGAGCTAAAAAAGCCGGAGCTTATACTGAAAACTACGCACGAAAAGCACATAACAAACCTCCCCTCACCCCGCCCGGAGGTATACGAGGACAGGAGAACACCCTTCGGGAACGACAACAACAACGTCCGTGTTGAGATGGAGATAGCCAACCTCGTAAAAAACAAGCTCGCATACGAGGTTTACCTCAAGTTCGCAACGGGCTCCCTTGATACGCTGAACAAGGTCATAAAAGGGAGGGCTGAGTGATGGACCTCTTTGACGCCCTCTCAATCAGCGCGTCCGGGATGTTCGCCCAGAGGGTAAGGATGAACACCGTAGCGTCAAACCTCGCGAACTACGAGTCCTTTGAACCCGACGGAACGCCTTTTAGGAAGCTCGTTCCCCTTTTCGTCGCGCGACAAAACCCGAAAGACCCCTCGGAGGTTTACGTTGAGGTTGAGGAGATAAGGAGGATTGAAGCCTACCGCCTCGTTTACGACCCGGAGCACCCTCTCGCGGACGAAGAGGGTTACGTCACGCTCCCGGACATACAGCCCGTGAAGGAGATGGTGGACATGATAACCGCGGTAAGGACATACGAAGCCAACCTAAAAGCCTTCACGCTCACAAAGGAGATATACGAGAGGACGATGGAAGCATGGAAGTAGGTAAGGTATACTTTCAAATTCCTTATTTGTTCAAAAGAACGAGCGCGGAGCGCTCGTCTTATTTCTTTGATGAGTTTATGAGATTCATTGAGTGGGTAAACGAGATGCAAAAGCGCTCCGAGAGACTGAAGGAGCGCGTCCTTAATGGCGAAGACGTTCCCCTCCACGAGCTCGTCGTTGAGGCGAAAAAGGCGGAGGTAGCCCTGAACCTCCTTATAGAGGTCAGGAACAAGCTTCTTGACGCTTACAACGAGCTTATGAAGATGCAAGTCTGAGAATGGAACGCCTTAAGGAATACATAGCCCGCTTGAAGGAGAAGTTTTTAGCCTTACCGCCCGTTTGGAGGGCGGTAGCGGTAGGTGCGCCCCTTCTTTTGCTCTCGCTCGGTTTGATTTTAGCCCTATACCTCGGGCAGGAGAATTACACGGTTCTATACACGGGACTGTCTCCCGAAGACCTGAACCGTATAATCACGGAGCTTGACAAGGCGGGGGTGAAGTATAAAATCTCGCCCGACGGCAGAACTATATACGTTCCCGAGGACGTTGCGAGGGAGCTGAGGCTCCGCCTCGCATCCCAAGGCATACCCCAAAAGGGTATAGTGGGGTATGAGATTTTTGACAAAAGCGGAATAGCCCTCTCGCGCTTTCAACAGCTCGTTAACTTCAAGCGCGCGATAGAGGGTGAGCTCGCGAGGACGATAATGAGCCTTGAGTGTGTGGACTTCGCGCGCGTTCACATCGTCCTCCCCGAGGACTCCCTATTTTTGAGGGAGGAAGAGGAAGCGAAGGCTTCGGTGTTCTTGAGGCTAAAGCCCGGGTGCTCGCTCACACCCGAGCAGGTAAAGGCGATAAGGAATCTCGTAGCGGGGAGCGTTGAGAACCTAAAGCCCTCACAGGTCGTGGTGATAGACGAAAAGGGAAGGGAACTGAGCTCCCTCCTTTTGGACGAAGGGACAGCCCTCCACGCGACACAGCTCAAGATAAAGAGGGAGTTTGAGAAGAGCCTTGAGAGGAAGATACAAAGGACGCTTGAGAGCGTTCTCGGGTTCGGGAGGGCGAGGGTAAACGTCTCCGCGGAGCTTGACTTTTCCGCCCTCAAGAAGCGTGAAGAGCTATACGACCCTGAGCTTACCGCAATAGTCAGCGAGCAGAGGAAGAAGGAAAGGACGCGGGAACTCCAACCGGGCGGTGTGCCCGGAACCGAGGCTAACGTCCCTCCCGCGGAGGGGCGCCAAGGCGCGGGAGGCGTTATAACGGAGCGAAAGGAGAGCATTACAAATTACGAGGTCAGCAAGAGGGAGGTCTACTACGAGGATAACACGCTGAAGGTAAAGCGCATAAGCGTCGGCGTTGTCGTTGACAGCGAGCTCGGTGTGGATACCGAGAGGATAAAGAGTCTCGTCATAGCTTCCGCGGGTCTTGACCCGTCGCGCGGAGACAGGGTGACCGTCGTGAGCCTCCCCTTCTTCAAGCCCGCACCCCCTCCCCCGACGCCGAGACCCACCGCGCGCGATTACGCGACGCTCGCCCTTTTCGTTCTTGCGCTTCTGGCTCTCGTCGCCTTCGGTATTTGGAGACTCCTTAGGCGAAGACCCAAGCCCGAACCACAGCCCGCCCTCGTTTCAGCTCCCCCGCGTGAGGAGGAAAAGAAGGACCCGTACGAGGAGCTACTTGAGCTCGCAAAAAGCGAGCCGAGAAAGGTAGCCCTCGTCATAAAGAAATGGCTAAAGGAGAGCTGAGGCTCACGTTCCCATCTCCCAAGAGCTAAGATACTTCTTTTGCTCTTCTGTGAGCTCGTCTATCTGTATGTTCAGAGCCTTTAATTTCAGGCTTGCGACCGTTCTGTCTATCTCCTCTGGAACCTTGTAGACCTTGTTCTCAAGCTTGTCGTGGTTCTCCTTTATATACTCCGCGCAGAGGGCTTGGTTTGAGAAGGACATGTCCATGACGGACGCGGGATGACCCTCCGCAGCTGCGAGATTAACGAGCCTTCCTTCCGCGAGGACGTATATGCGTCTCCCGTCGGGGAGCGTATACTCGTCAACGTGCGGGCGTATCCTGCGCTTTTTCTTCGCGAGCTTCTCAAGCGCGGGTATGTCTATCTCAACGTTGAAGTGACCCGCGTTCGCGACTATAGCCCCGTCCTTCATAACGCGGAAGTGCTCCTCGCGTATGACGTGTATGTTCCCCGTAACGGTCACGAAAAAGTCCCCGAGCTTCGCAGCTTCGCTCATGGGCATGACGAGATGCCCGTCCATGCGGGCTTCAAGCGCCTTTATCGGGTCTACCTCCGTGACGATGACTATGGCGCCCATGCCCCGCGCGCGCATGGCAACGCCCTTACCGCACCAACCGTATCCCGCAACGACGAAGTAGGAGCCGGCGAGGAGCCTGTTTGTCGCCCTCAGTATACCGTCTATCGTTGATTGACCCGTCCCGTAGCGGTTGTCAAACATGTGCTTTGTATACGCGTCGTTTACCGCAATGACGGGAAACTTAAGAACCCCTTCCCTCGCCATAGCCCGCAGTCTGATGACACCCGTCGTGGTCTCCTCCATGCCTCCCAGAACCTTCTGAGCTATGTGCGGGTATTCCTTGTGAAGGGTTGTGATGAGGTCCGCCCCGTCGTCTATGACGATATGGGGCTCCTTTTGTATCACCGCCCTCAGGTGCTTGTAGTAGGTTTCCCTGTCCTCGCCCCTTATCGCGAAAACGGGAATACCGAAATACTTCACGAGCGCCGCTGCGACGTCGTCTTGGGTTGAGAGGGGGTTTGATGCGGTGAGGTAGACCTGTGCCCCGCCTTCCTTTAGCGTAATCATAAGGTTCGCGGTTTCGGTCGTCACGTGCAAACACGCGGAAATCCTCATACCCTTAAAGGGTTTTTCCTTTGAGAAGCGCTCCCTTATCTGGGCAAGAACGGGCATATCCGCGGAAGCCCACTCAATGCGCTTGAGACCTTCCTCCGCGAGTGAAAGGTCTTTCACGTCGTATTCCAACTCTATACCTCCTTCATAAGCTCCTCGTTCATACGCTTTACCTTTTCCCTCAGGGACTCCTGATAGTCCCTGAGCTTTTTCTCATACTCGGGGTATTTTATTGAGAGTATCCTGAGAGCGAGGAGGGCTGCGTTTTTCGCGTTTCCTATCCCGACCGTTGCGACGGGCACGCCCGCGGGCATTTGGACGATTGAGTAGAGGGAGTCAACACCCGAGAGGTGTTTTGTGGGAATCGGGACGCCTATGACGGGTAGGGTCGTCATTGACGCGGTCATGCCGGGCAGGTGCGCTGCTCCACCCGCGCCCGCTATGATTACCTCTATACCGCGCTCGCGAGCGCTCTTCGCGTATTCATACATCAGCTCGGGCGTGCGGTGAGCGGAAACTACGCGAACCTCGTGAGGGACTTGCATCTCTTTAAGGGTTTTTGACGCTTCCTTCATATACTCCCAGTCGGATATGCTTCCCATTATGATGCCCACGAGGGGTTTCATACTTAACAGTTTAAAATAAACGTGATGATAGCGGTGTCCGGAGGCGGGACGGGCGGGCATTTCTTCCCCGCCCTCGGTTTTATCAGGTTCGCGAGCAAGAAAACGAAGGTAAAGTTCGTGGGCGCACGGGGGGGGATTGAGGAGAGGCTCTCGTCTCTTTTGGGTGTTGAGAGTGTTTTTTTGGGGGTTCGTCCCTTTTCGGGTGCGGGTTTGTCGGGGAAGGTAAGGGCTCTCCTTAGTTATGCGGGTGCTCAAAGGGAGCTTTTTCGTTTCCTCGGTGAGGATTTTTCGGGACTTGTCTTCGGGGGTTACGCTTCGGTTGCCCTCGGTCTTCATACGATACTGAGGAGAAAGCGCCTTTTTGTTCACGAGCAGAACTCAGTTCCGGGCAGGGCTAACCTTCTCCTCGCAAAGAGAAGCGAGGGTGTCTTTAGCGTATTTGAGCACACAAGAAGGTTTTTCCCCGATGCGGTGAGGGTGGGTCTTCCCCTGAGGGAGGAGGCAAAAAGGAGGTTACCGAAGGGGAGGGCTCGGGAGATTTTGGGTCTTGATAGGGAAAAGCCTACGCTTCTTGTCTTCGGGGGTTCGCAGGGTGCTCGTTTTTTGAACGAGCTTCTTGAGCTTACCGCAAAAGCCCTCACACCCGAGTTTCAGGTTATCTTGATTTCGGGCAGGGAACACTACGGGAGGTTTTCACACTTAAAGCGTTGGGGTGTTTTGGTTCTTGATTTTGTCGTTGATATGGGTGTCGTTTACTCCGCGAGCGATGTTGCGCTCGCGCGGGCGGGCGCGGGGACGATTAACGAGCTGGCTTACCACCGCATACCCGCGCTTTTCGTCCCCTATCCTTTTGCGGTCGGGGACCACCAGTTTTACAACGCAAAGGAGATAGAGGAGCTGGGGGGCGGTTTTGTTGTGAGACAAGAAAAAGTTACGCCGTCAGGCGTCGTTAAAAAAATTAAAAAGATATTTGAAGAAAGGGAAAAGATGGGGAGGGCTATAGGGAGCTTCTTTTTGCCGAACGCTGAGGAGAGGATGTTTCGCTTAATCGGGGAGGGGTAGGGCTGGTTTTATGCGGAGTATTTGCTTTGTCCCTTCCTTGTCTATGATTTCTATGTGTGTAATCTTTCCGTCCTCTTCGTAGATGTATATCTCGGTCGGGTGGTATATGAGGTGCTCGTGGGTTTCCCTGAACTGAATCTCAAATACGTCGTCCTTGGGGTCGTAAGAGAGTCCGAGCAGGGGTGAGTATTCTACCTCTATTTGGTCCCCGAGCTCGGGGTCCACTACCTCAAGCTGTGCCTCAACCGCGGGAAGGTTCTTTGAGAGTCTGTTGAAGTAGTCTTCCCACTGCTCTTTCGGTAGCTTAATCGTTGCCATCTTTCCACCTCCCTAAGATTTAATACAGTATTTATAATATTTTTTGTGAGGGGTGTTGTCAAATTTTGTCCGCGCCCGTGAGTTTGAGGTCTTCAACCTCAAGGGGGTAGTTGAGGCTGAAGCAGGCATCACAAAAGTCCCCCGCGTTTTTTACGCTCTTTCTGAGACCCTCAAGTGAGAGGTATTTGAGGCTGTCCGCGGATATGAAGCGGGCGATGTCCTCAAGGGGCATCCTGTTCGCTATTAGTTCCTCTTTGGTCGGTGTGTCTATGCCGTAGTAGCAGGGTCCCACGACGGGAGGGGAGGCTATGCGGAGGTGAACCTCACGCGCTCCCGCCCGCCTCAGCATACCGATGATGCGTTTTGAGGTCGTTCCGCGAACGAGAGAGTCGTCTATTACGACTACGCGCTTTCCCTTCAAAACCGCGCGGTTGGGCGAGAGCTTCATAAGAACCCTGAGGTTGCGAAGCTCGGGTGTGGGCTCTATGAAGCTCCTCCCTACGTAGTGGTTCCTTATGAGTCCGTATTCAAAGGGTAGTTTTTTCTCCTCCGCATACCCGAGCGCAGGGACTATACCGGAGTCGGGGACGGGGATGACGACGTCCGCGTCTATGTCGTCCTCCCGCGCGAGTTGCCTCCCCATCTCTTTTCTTACGTCGTAAACCCAATCCCCGAATATGTAGCTGTCGGGACGGGCGAAGTAGACGAACTCAAATATACATTGGGCTTTCCTCTCGGGCGGAAAAGCTCTGTAGCTCCTTATGCCAGCTTCGTCAACGACGAGAACCTCTCCCGGTTGGAGCTCCCTCCATAGCTCAGCCTCAAGTATGTCAAACGCACAGCTTTCGGACGCAAAGAGCAAGGCTCTCTCTTTTCTGCCTATGACGAGGGGTCTAAAGCCGAGGGGGTCCCTCACCGCTATGAGTTTGTCCTTGAAGAGGAAAAGGAGGCTATAGGCTCCCTTAGCTCTTTTGAGGGCGTAAAATACGTGCGGGAGTATCTCTTTGTCCCTCGGGTGGAGTTCAACACCGGGGGGGATGAAGGTTTTTCCCTCCTCAACGAGCGCGAGGAAGAGCTCCGTATCCGAGTTGTATTGAAACTTTATTCCTTTTTGCTCAAGCTCCTTTCTGAGGGTGAGGAAGTTCACGAGGTTCCCGTTGTGAACGACCGCGAGCTTCCCGAGGTGTGTTTCCCTTACTATTGGTTGGGCGTTCAGCGCACCGCTCCCGCCCGCGGTGGAATACCTTACGTGGGCTATGGCGGTGTTTCCCCTGAGTTTGAGTATGTCCTCCTTTTTTATCGCTTCAAGGACCCTTCCGGGTTTTTTTACGGTGTAAATTTCCTCACCGTCGGAGGAGCTTATGCCTACGCTTTCTTGTCCCCTGTGCTGGAGGGAGTAAATCATGAAAAAGACGTATTCCGGCGCGTGGGGCGAACCGAAGACTCCCGCGATTCCGCACATCTTACAAAGTTTTAATATAAACTATCCTCAGTATCCGCACCTCAGAACGCGCGCCTCAAAGGGAATGACCCCGTCCCGTATCATACCGAGCTTCTTCGCAGCGCCGTATGAGAGGTCAAGGTGTCTCCCCTTCACAAAGGGTCCCCTGTCTACGACTTCAACGACCACCTTTTTACCGTTCTTTAGGTTCTTTACCTCAAGGAGTGTCCCGAAGGGTAGATAACGGTGCGCAGCGTAAAGTCCGTAAGCGTTGAACCGTATGCCCGAAGCTGTCTTCCTGCCGTGGAACTCCTTCCCATACCAAGATGCGTATCCCCTGATTACGCGCGGACAGCTCCTCGCCCCGTTCTCACCGCACCGAAGGAGGTAAACCTTCCCGTAAAAGGGGGGTCCGAGGATTTTCCTGTATTTCTTCGGCAGACACAAGCCCTTTACGCGTGGGTTGTATCTGACCGCTATCGTTATACTCCTCTTGGTCTTCGGGTTTACCACCTTTACCTTGCTGAGGTGTTGGAACTTATTAGTATAGGCGTAAAGCGTGGGGCAATAGTAGACGCGCGTGTATAGGACGCGCGGGCATCGCGAGGAGAGTTTTCCCCCTTTGTATACTTCCCCCTTTTTTGCGCACGAAAGAAGAGCAAAAATAACGAAAACGAAAAGAAGGAGCCTAAAGGGCATATACCCCTCAGAACTTCAAAATAGCGGAAAAGAGGGGTAT
>JAADEK010000055.1 GCA_013153455.1 Aquificota bacterium | reverse complement strand
TCAGGATAATAGACGGGAAGACCGCGGTTCTCTTCGGTGCGTGTATGGGCGTGGGAGCGCTCGCGGGCGGGTGTGAGGACTGGGAGAAGCTAAAGCTCGCGGGCGTAAAGATAGGTAGGGCTTTTCAACTCGTTGACGACGCCCTTGATTACGAAGGAGACCCCCAAAAACTCGGAAAGCCCGTCGGGAACGACCTGAGGGAAGGAAAGTGCACATACCCGCTTATCTCCGTTCTTCACGAGCTTGACAGGGAATGGGTAAAGAGGGTCCTGAGGGGAAGGGAAGAGCCCGAGGAGCTGAGGCAAGAAGTGTTAAGACTCGGGGGAGCACTCAGGACAAAGGAGAGGGCAAAAAGGGAGCTTGAGGAGGCAAGAAGGATAATAGCTTCCTTCCCCCCTTCCCCTTACAGGGAGGAGGTTCTTCGTGTAATTGATTTTATCGTTGAGAGAAGTTCCTAAATTATTCTCGTTATGAGAGTTGATGAATTTGATTACGAGCTTCCCGAGGAGCTAATCGCCAAGTATCCGGCGGTTCCGCGCCACAGCGCCCGCCTTATGGTCTTAAACCGCAAAGACCGGAGTATAAAACACGACACCTTCATAAACCTACCCAAATACCTGAAGGAGGGAGACCTTTTGGTCTTCAACGACACGAAGGTTCTTCCCGCGCGTCTTTACGGCAAAAAGCCCACCGGCGGGAGGGTAGAGATTCTCCTTACGGATTTTGTGAAGCAGGACGAGTGGAAGGCTCTCGTCGGGGGAAAGAAGATAAGGGAAGGGCTTGAGGTTCAGATAGCTCCCGACTTTCGGGTGCGTATAGTTAAGCACCTCGGGGAGGGAAGGTTTCTGGTAAAACTCCTCGCGGACGAACCCCTTAAGATGCTTGACAAATACGGTAAGATACCAATACCCCCGTACCTGAAGCGCGACGAGGAACCGCTTGACAGAACATACTACCAAACGATTTTTGCAAGAAAAGAAGGGGCGGTAGCATCCCCGACCGCTTCCCTCCACTTTTCCGAGGAGCTTATGGAAAAGCTAAAGGAAAAAGGTATAGAGTTTGCCTTCGTAACCCTTCACGTCTCTTACGGAACATTCAAGCCTGTGAAGACGGAGAAGGTTGAGGAGCACACGGTAGACCCCGAATACGTAATAATCCCGAAGGAAACGGTTCGGAAGATAAAGGAAACAAAGGAAAGGGGAAAGAAGGTAATTGCGGTGGGAACGACGGTCGTAAGGGCGCTTGAGACGAGTCCGTTTGAACCCTTTGAGGGCTGGACGGAGCTCTACATATACCCCGGATACAAGTTTCGCGTCGTTGACGCACTCATTACAAACTTTCACCTCCCCCGCTCCTCTTTGCTCTTCCTCGTTTCCGCCTTCGGGGGCAAAGACTTTATAATGAGGGCTTACCGCGAAGCGGTTCAAAGGCGCTACAGGTTCTACAGCTACGGGGACGGTATGCTCATACTTTAAAATGTTCTCTTATGGAAGAGATGAAGGAATACAAGCCCCGCGAGATAGAGGAAAAGTGGAGTAAATACTGGATAGAAAGGGAGCTTTACCACGTTCCGAAACCTTCAAAGGAAAGGAAGTTCTCCGTCGTCATACCCCCGCCGAACGTCACGGGCTCCCTACACATGGGGCACGCCCTTAACGCTACGCTTCAGGACATCATAGTCAGGTGGCGGAGGATGCTCGGGCGCGAGTGCGTTTGGGTCCCGGGCTTTGACCACGCGGGCATAGCTACACAATACGTCGTTGAGAAACAGCTCGCGAAAGAGGGTATAAGCAGGCTACAGCTCGGGAGGGAGGAGTTCCTGAAAAAGGTATGGGAGTGGGTTCCGAAGTCAAGGAACGCGATAAGGACACAGCTCACAAAACTCGGCGTCTCCGTTGATTGGAAGCGTGAGCGCTTCACACTTGACGAGGGCTTCTCGCGGGCGGTAAGGAAAGCCTTCCGGGAGCTTTACGAGGAGGGTCTTATATACAGGGCGGAATACATCGTAAACTGGTGTCCAAACGACCTGACCGCGCTATCGGACCTTGAGGTTGAATACGAAGAAGAAAAGGGGAAGCTTTGGTATATAAAGTATCCCGTCGTTGACGAGGAAGGAAAGGAAACGGGCGAGTTTATAACCGTTGCAACCACGAGACCGGAGACGATGCTCGGGGACACCGCGGTAGCGGTTCACCCCAAGGACGAGCGCTACAAGCACCTCATAGGAAAACGCGTAAAGCTTCCCCTCGTTGATTGGGAGCGGGTAGACCTGCGGGGCAACAAGGTAAGCCCGTACATCCCCGTTGTTGCGGACGAAAGGGTGAAGATGGACTTCGGGACGGGAGCGGTCAAGATAACCCCCGCGCATGACCCGCTTGACTTTGAGATAGGAAAGACACACTCCCTGCCCTTTGTCAAGGTGATGAACGAGCGTGCGGTTATGAACGAAAACGCGGGTAGGTTCCGCGGTCTTGACAGATACGAAGCGAGGCGGAAAATCGTTGAGGAGTTAAAGGAAAAGGATTTCCTCCTGAAGGAGGAGGACATAACGCACTCGGTCGGGCACTGCTACAGGTGCAAGACGGTAATAGAGCCTATGGTCTCGGTTCAGTGGTTTGTGAAGGTCTCTGACCCCCGCATAAAAGAAGACGCCATACGCGTCGTTGAGGAAGGGATAAAGGAAGAGGAAAAGAAAAAAATAACGCTTCAGCTCGCGGAGGTTGAGGGACTCAGCGTCGTGATACCCGTAAAGGAAGGAGGGAGGCACGTCGCGGTTATAGTCCTTGACAAAAACGCCCTATTCCTTGCGGGAAAGAGGGAGGGAGAGCTTGCGTATATATACTACCCGAAGGGTTCTCCCGAGACGCTTGAGCTCGTTAAAAAACTCTCCGGGAAGCTCAAAGACTACGAGTTTTTCGTCGGGTATGAAGGCTCACCCCGTGTCGTTGTGATGGGGCAGGAAAAACCCCTTGAGAGCGGTAGGTATCTGGTCGTATACGACGGGAAGAAGGTAGACCTCTACAGACTTGAGGGTGAGGAGCCCGTTTTCCTTGAGACGCTCGCGAGGGGTTCCGCGGACCTTGAGGTCACCCAAAAATCAATATCCGTAAAAACCGAGCGCCTTGAGAAGAAAATAGAAAAGAAGAAATTTGTTCGCTTCATACCCGAGCACTGGAAGAAGTTTTACCTTGATTGGATGTATAACCTGAAGGACTGGTGTATATCAAGACAGATATGGTGGGGGCACAGGATACCCGTCTGGTATTGCGAGGACTGCGGGAAGGAAAACGTCTTTACGGACGACGACTTTGACCGCATACACGATAAGCTCATATTCAACCTCATAGCGGACGGAAAGATAAAGGAAGAGTTCACACCCGAAGAGGTGGAAAAGGTATTAAAATCTCCCCATTTCGTCCACCCCGAGATGACCGTCCTTGACTTTTACAAGCGTTTCGTCTTTCACGGCTACTACAACACCGACATCACCGCGGAAACCCTCCTTTTACTCTTCACACAAGACGCAAACCCCATGGCTATGCTCACACCCGGTGTGTCAACGAGAAACCTATACCGATACAACCCGGAGACGAAAAAGTGGAGGATGGTTCTCAGGTGTAAACACTGCGGTTCCGAGAGGTTAAAGCAAGACCAAGACGTCCTTGACACGTGGTTCTCCTCCGCGCTTTGGCCCTTCGGCGTTTTCGGCTGGCCCCAAAAGACGCACGACCTTGAGAACCTATACCCGACGGACATGCTCGTGACGGGCTTTGACATCATCTTCTTCTGGGTCGCGAGGATGATTATGATGGGGATGCACTTTATGAGGGACGTCCCGTTTTACGACGTCTACGTTCACGCGCTCGTTCGGGACAAGTTCGGGAGAAAGATGTCAAAAACCCTCGGTAACGTCATAGACCCTCTTGACATCATAGAAAAATACGGAGCGGACGCCCTTCGCTTCACGCTCGCAATCCTGACCGTTCAGGGAAGGGACATAAAGCTGTCGGAGGAAAAGTTTGAGGGATACAAACATTTCGCAAATAAGATATGGAACGCTTCGCGTTTCGTTCTTATGAACCTGCCCGAGGACTTCCTCGCCCGTCTGCCCTACATGGCTCCCCTGAGCGCGGAGGACAAGTGGATACTCACGCGCCTCAACAAAACCGCAAAAGCGGTAAACGAAGCCCTCTCCCGCTACAACTACTCGCAAGCTGCTCACGCGATTTACGAGTTTTTCTGGAGCGATTACTGCGACTGGTATATAGAGTTCACAAAGGAGCGTATATACAAAAAACCCCCCGAGGACGAAAACCAAGCGAGGCAAGTAGAAGCCCAAAAGACGACAGCCCTCTACACGCTCACATACGTCCTTGAGAAAGCTCTTCGCCTCCTTCACCCCTTTATGCCCTACATAACCGAAGAAATTTGGCACCGCCTCCCCAACGCGGAGGGAGAAAGCATATCACTCAAAGAGTTTCCCCTTTACGACGAGAGGGAGGTATACGAGGAGGAAGAGAGGAAGGTTGAGCGCGTCAGGAAGATAATAAGCGCGATAAGGGCGCTTCGCTCCGCGCTTCAGGTAAAGCCCTCCGCCCGCCTGAGGGCTTTCTACAGAACAAAAAGTGAGGAGTCCGCCCTTTTGATACGGGAGTTCATGAGCCACATCTTGAACCTCGGGAAGCTCTCCTCTTTTGAGGAGGTAGGTGAGAGACCAAAGGGAACGGTAGCCACATTCTCGGGGGACGTTGAGATTTTCGTCTCGGTTGAGGGTGAGGTTGAGCTTGATAAGCTCATAAGCTCATACGAGAAGAAGCGCGAGAAACTTCTCAAGGAGCTTGAGAGGGTTGAGAGGAAGCTGTCAAACGAGAACTTCGTCAAGAAGGCTCCGCCCGAGGTCGTTGAAAAGGAAAAGAGGATAAAGGGTGAGATTGAGGAGGAGCTCAAGAAGATTGAGGAGATTTTGGGCGTTCTTAGGTCTTAGCGGGAGCGGTTGCACTCGGAACAAAGACCGAAAATCTCAAGCCTGTGGTGAGTGGGTTTGAAGTTGTAGCGCTTGCATATCTCGTTTTGTAGGCTTTCTATGTCCTCGTTTACGAACTCTATTATCTTCCCGCACTCGGTGCAAACGAGGTGGTCGTGATGTGAGCGCCCGACGACGAACTCGTAAATCGTCTTGTTGTTCTTCTTTATTACTTCCTTTATGGCGCCGAATTCCTCAAGGAGTTTCAGCGTCCTGTAGACGGTTGAGCGGGAAACCTTCTTGTCGCTCTTTGTTGATATCCAATTAACGAGCTCCTCTATCTCAAAGTGTTTGTTGTAGTCCGCGATTAGGTCTATCAGGTTCAGTCTTGATTTTGTTACCCTCATGTTTTTCTTCTTAAGGAATTTCGTAAACTCCCTCTTTAGTTCCTCCGTGCTTATCCCCATCGTTTCTTAATATATTGGTAACGATTCTCAACTACAATGTCTTAAAATTTCGTCAAGGTCGGTGGGTGTGTTCAGGTTCAACAGCTCGTGCTCAAGCTCGGGGGGAATATCAACCGCGAAAAAGCCCACCCTCCTCACAAGCTCGCTGAGCCTGTAGTTCTTTTCCTCAATTATCTTCCTTACCTCATCAAGGACGCTCTTTTCGTATACTCCGACAAGCGGGTGTATCTTTTCTTTTGTCTTTGCGAGGGTTATCGGGGGTCTGCGGTTTTGAACGAGAAGCTTAAGGGTTTTTTCGGATATGAGGGGAATGTCTCCCGAGAGTATGAGGGCGTGTCCCTTTGGGAGGTGTAAAAGCGCGGTGTAAAGCCCCACGATTGACGCGCTTTCCCCTGCTTTGTCTTCTACCACCGGCAGGTCTATAAATGAGAATTTCTTTTTATCTTTTGAGACTAAAAAGACCTCGTCGCATACCTTTCTTGCGGTGTTCGCTACGCGCTCAATGACGGTTATCCCTCCTATCTTGTAGAGGAGTTTGTCGCGCCCGAAGCGTTTGCTCCTCCCTCCCGCGAGTATGTAGCACCTCATCTCAGAGCGGTTTTGCTCTCCTCTATGTATACGTTCGTCCCGGGGGGTATCGTGTCTCCCCTTATGTGCGGGTTTAGGTCCCTGAAGGTTTCTTCCTTTATTCGGTATAGTGAGAGGAGGGCGTCCACGGGTGTTTTTTCTTTTAGTGTGAACCTTCGGGGAGGGGAGGGCGCGGGAGGAACTTCTATCCCGAACTTTTCGGGGTTTTTCGCTATGTGGAGAACCGCAAAGAAGAGGGGGACGTATCGTCTTGTTTCCGCGGGGAGTTTGTTTTTGTTTTTCCAAAAGTCACCTTTTGCGCGCCTCTTTACGCAACCCTCACCGCAGTTGTATGCGGCAAGGACGAGCTCAAGGTTCTTAAACTCGTCAAACAGGTCCCTCAGGTATCTTGACGCTGCGAGCGTGGACTTTAGGGGGTCAAAGCGCTCGTCAATCTCGCGCGAGACCTTTAGTCCGTAGCGTCTTGCGGTCGTAGGCATCAACTGCCAAATACCCGCAGCTCCGCTCCTTGAGACCGCAAAGGGGTTATACATGCTCTCCACGACGGGGAGGTATTTTAGCTCTTGGGGTAGGTTGTGCTCTTTGAGGACGGGCAGTATCAGGGGTTCATACATCCTCATACGCATAAAGGCGTATTTGAGGGCTTCTTTTTTCTTGAGAAGCTCCTTCAGGGCGAGCTCCACCTCGCTCCTTTTTAGGTTGTAAACCCCGAAGCTCACAGCTTTTGAGTCAAGATGAGCGAAATCCCTCGCGGAAAGGAGCCAGTTTCCCTCCTTTATTACGACTACGTTCGGTCTTTTTAGGAGGGTTTGTTTTGTTTTGGGTGTGCACGAGACGAGGAGAAGGAGTGAGAGGGCGAGCGGTAGCATCTCTCTATTATATATCTTATGGAAGGCTTGAAAGAGGATAAGGTTCTTGACCTGTCGGGTCTCAGCTGTCCGCTCCCGGTTGTTTTGACCTCCGAGACGATGAGAAAGATGAAGGAGGGTCAGGTTCTTAAGGTCATATCAACAGACCCCGGCTTTGAGAGGGATATATGGAGCTGGAGCAAGCAAAGCGGGAACGTCCTTCTTAAGCTTGAAAAGGATGGAGAAAAGACGGTCGCTTACATAAAAAAGGCGAGCGAGGGGGGTGAGCCTTCCCTCTGGTATTGGGTCAAGTTTCACGCCCTCGGTGTTAAGCTCCACGTGAGGCAGTTCCTCGTATTTATGAACCCGTTTACTAAAAAGCCCGACCACTTTATAACCTTCAGCGCCATATCGGAAGGAACGCGTGCGGAGAAACTCCTGAAGGAAAAAGGCGAGAGGGACGTCCTTCTTCTTCCCATACCCGACGAGATAGACCCCCGCTGCGGTGTCGTTCTTGCGGTAAAGGGGCAAGAGCGCGCACGCGAGATATACGAAAAGTTAAGGGATATGAACGTGGGGGTTGAGGCTATCTACAAAAAGAGCGGGAAGTCTTACGAGAGGGTTTTCCCCTAAGCTCTGGCGAGCTTTTCCCGCTTCTTTCTCACAAACTTCATAAGCTCATCAAGGTCGTAGGTGTTTATCACGAGCTCTGGAACAGCCCAACCCCTCCTCGCGAGCCCTACCCCGAGTGGCATGAGGGCGAGCTGTTTTGCGGAGTGTGCGTCCGTGGTTATACCTATGTGGGCGCCCGCTTCAACAGCCTTCCTTACGTTCTCCGAGGAGAGGTCCATACGCTGGGTGTTAAGCTCAAGGGCTGTGTTCGTCCGTTTTGCTTCTTCTATGAGTTTGTTTATGTCAACGGGGTAGCCCTCCCTGTAGCCGTATTGCCTCCCCGTCGGGTGCCCTATCATGTTCACATACGGGTTCCTCATCGCCTTTATTATCCTTTCGGTGTTGTCCTGCTCAAATCGGGAGTGGATAGACGCTATTACGAAGTCCATCTCCTCAAGTATCTCGTCCGGAAGGTCAAGGGAGCCGTCCGGGAGTATATCTACCTCCGCACCTTTTAGGATATAAAAACCCTTCGGGTTGTATTCTTTGTTGAGACGCTCTATCTCCTTCCACTGCTTTTTATAGCGCTCGGGGTCAAGACCGTTCGCAACGCGCGCGCTCTGGGAGTGGTCGCCCACGACGATGTATTGATACCCGAGCTTGTAGGCGGTGTGAACCATCTCCTCAAGTGTGTTCACCCCGTCGCTCCAGTTTGTGTGCATGTGTAGCTCTCCCTTTACGTCTTTTGGCTCAACGAGGCGGGGGAGTTTGTGCTCAAGCGCGAGCTCTATCTCTCCCCAGTCCTCCCTTATCTCTGGCGGTGGCATCTGCATACCCAAAAGCTCGTATACCTCCTCCTCCCTCTCCCCCCCTATCCTTTCCCCCGTGTCAAGCCTAAAAACGCCGTATTCGTTTATCTTCAGTCCCTTTTCTTTGGCTATATCCCTTATCCTTATGTTGTGCTGTTTTGAGCCCGTGAAGTATTGAAGGGCGGAGCCCCACTGCTTTGGCTCTACGGTTCTGAGGTCTACTTGCCTACCGCTCTGAAGGACTACGCTTGACTTCGTCTCACCCTTTGCGAGGACCTCAACAACACCGTCGTATGAGGTAAAGTGCTCGTGAATCTCAGCCCACCGCTCGCGGGGTGCGGAGACGAGAATGTCTATATCACCTATCGTCTCCTTTTTCCTCCTCAGGCTCCCCGCTACGGATATGTTTTGTATCGCGTTCCCGAGTTTTTTCATGTGCTCAAGGACTTCTTGCGCGAGGAAGTGAGCCTCTATGAGCGGTATTCTTTCCTTGCTCTTTTCCCATATCTCAAGACCTTTCAGTATCTTTTCCGCCTTCTGGGGTCCGAACCCTTTTATTTTGTTGAATTTGCCCTCTTTTAGGGCTTTTATAAAGTCCTCCTTTGTCTTTATACCGAGCTTGTCGTAAGCTATGCGCAGGGTCTTCGGACCCACCCCGGGTGCGTCAAGTAGCTCAAGGAGGCTTTCGGGAACTTTTTTCCTCAGCTCCTCATACTTGGTTATCTTTCCCGTCCTCAGGAACTCCTCTATCTTCTCAAGCGTGGAACTCCCTATCCCGCTCATCTTGTGAAGCTTCTTCGTTTTGAACGCACTCTCAACGTCCTCGGGAAGTTCCGACAAGAGATTGGCAACCCTTCTGTAAGTCCTTATCCGGTATTGGTTCTCACCGAGGAACTCAAGTATATCAGCCATCCTCTCAAAGATACGGGCGAGCTCCTGATTTTTCTTTGACATAAGAATAAGTTATATC
>JAADEK010000118.1 GCA_013153455.1 Aquificota bacterium | reverse complement strand
TCGGCATCTTCGGCAATGTAGGCATACCCCCCGCCTTTTGTAGTTTCCTCATAAGCTTTCTCATCTCCTCGTAGCGCTTCAGGAGTTTGTTCACGTCCGATACGGTCGTCCCGCTACCGCGGGCTATGCGCTTTTTTCTGCTCATGTTTATGATTTTCGGATTCCTCCTTTCCTCGGGGGTCATTGAGTTTATGATTGCCTCTATCTTTTTAAACTGCTTTTCGTCTACTTTGATGTGCTTCATCTGGGGAGCGACGCCCGGTATCATTGAAAGAAGCTTATCAAGGGGTCCCATCTGTTGAATCATCCTCAGCATCTCCCTAAGGTCTTCAAGGTCAAACTCACCGGTCATTACCTTCGTCGCCATAACCTGAGCCTTGTCTTCCGTGATTACCTCTTGAGCCTTCTCAACGAGGCTCTGAACGTCCCCGAGTCCCAAAATCCTCTGAGCGACGCGGTCGGGGTAAAAAGGCTCAAGGTCTTCTATCTTCTCACCGACACCTATGAACTTTATGGGAACGCCGAGGACTTCCTTCACCGAAAGGGCGAGACCCCCGCGCGCGTCACCGTCCATCTTCGTGAGGATAACTCCCGTAAGCCCGAGGGCTTCGTCAAACGCCTTCGCGGTCTCAAGGGCGGTCTGTCCCTGCATCGCGTCCGCTACGTATAGAATCTCCGAAGGGTTTACCGTCTCCTTTATCTCCTTTAGCTCGTTCATAAGCTCCTCGTCCACGTGGAGCCTTCCCGCTGTGTCAAGCAGGAGGTAATCAACCCCTTCGGACTTCGCCCTCTCGTTTGCCTTTCTTGCGAGCTCAACGGGTGAAAGACCTTCCTCAAACTCGTAGTACGGGACGCCCACCTGCTGGGCGAGGCGCTGGAGTTGGAGCATAGCAGCGGGTCTCCGAACGTCGGTTGAACTTACCGCAACCGAGTGCCCTTCCTTCTTGAGGAGGCGTGCGAGCTTTCCTATCGTCGTCGTCTTACCCGTTCCCTGAAGCCCCACAAAGAGAACCGTCCCCTTCTTCAGGTCCTCCTTCTGACCCCCGAGTATGTCTACGAGCTCCTCGTATACGGTCTTTATGACGAACTCCGCGGGTGAGAGGTTTTTCGGAACCTCCTTTCCTACGGTTTTCTCCCTTACGCGCTTTATAAAGTCTTTTGCGACGGTGTAATCAACGTCCGCCTCAAGGAGCGCGAGCCTTATCTCCCTCAGCGTCTGGTTTATATTCTTCTCGGTAATCTTTCTTGAGTTTGTAAGCTTCTCAAGGGCGTTACTAAACTTTTCGGTCAAGAGTTCCAGCATAAAAATTAAAATATCCGCATAAATCTTTCTTTTTCAAGCGCCCGCTATTATAAAATTCATTTACATGTCGGAATACCTAAAAGCCATCTTTGAACTAAAAGAGCTAAGACAGAAATTCCTATTTACGCTCCTGATGTTCGCCATCTACCGCCTCGGGAGCCACATCCCCATACCCGGTGTAAACCCCGAAGCCCTTGAGGACTTCCTGAGGACGATGCAGGGTTCAATCTTTGCCCTTTACGACATCTTCTCGGGCGGTAATCTCGGAAGGCTCACGGTTTTCGCCCTCGGTGTTATGCCCTACATATCCGCGTCAATAATGATGCAACTCCTCACGGTCGCCATACCTCACCTCCAGAGACTCGCGAAGGAAGAGGGGGATTACGGCAGATACAAGATAAACGAGTATACGAAGTATCTTACGCTTTTCGTTGCGTTAATTCAGTCGCTCGGTATAGCCTTCTGGATAAGGGGTCAGGTATCACCGAAGGGCATACCCGTCGTTGAGAACCCCGGTATAGGCTTTATACTGATAGCTGTCCTCACGCTCGTCGCGGGGACGATGTTCTTGGTCTGGATAGCGGACCGCATAACGGAGAAAGGTATAGGTAACGGAGCTTCCCTCATCATATTCGCAGGTATCGTCGCGGGCTTCCCCAACGCTCTCATACAGTTTATAGAAAAGGTAAGGACGGGAGACGTGGGTCCCCTCACGGTTCTTTTCGTCGTCGCCCTCATTATAGGCATCATCGTCGCGATAGTCTACATACACGAAGCGGAAAGGAGGATACCTATCCAGTATCCGGGTAGGCAGGTGGGGAGACAGCTTTACGCGGGAAGGAGAACCTACCTCCCGATTAAGCTAAACCCCGCGGGCGTTATCCCCATCATATTCGCCCAAGCCCTCCTCCTCATCCCCTCAACGATTCTAAATTTCATAGACCACCCCTTCGTTAGGGTATTTGCGCAGATGCTCACACCGGGCTCACCCTTTTACAACTTCCTTTACGTTATGCTCATCGTCTTCTTCACATACTTCTACACCGCGGTTCTCATAAACCCCGTTGAGCTCGCGGAGAACCTCCACAAGGCGGGCGCGTTCATACCGGGCGTAAGACCCGGTCAGGATACGGTGAAATACCTTGAGAGGATAATAAACAGGCTCGTCTTCTTCGGTGCCCTCTTTCTCTCCGTAATCGCCCTCATACCGATACTCGTGAGCGTTTGGCTCAACATACCCTTTTACTTCGGGGGAACGACCGCTCTCATAGTTGTCGGTGTGGCACTTGATACCTTCAGACAGATAGAGACGTATCTCCTTCAGAAGAAATACAGGAGTTTCGTAAGGAGGTAAAAGATGATTCTCGTCTTCCTCGGTCCGCCCGGAGCGGGAAAGGGAACACAGGCAAAGCTCCTCTCAAAGGAGAAGGGCTACGTTCACATATCAACCGGTGACCTCCTTCGTGAGGCGGTAAGGAAGCAAACACCCCTCGGCAAGAAAGCCAAGGAATACATGGACAGGGGAGAGCTTGTTCCCGACGAGCTAATAATTGCCCTCATAGAGGAGGTTTTCCCCGAGCACGGGAAGGTCATACTTGACGGCTTTCCCAGAACCGTAGCCCAAGCGAAGGCTCTTGACGAGATGCTAAAAAAAAGGGGGCTGAAGGTTGATTACGTCTTTTTCTTTGATGCACCCGACGAGGTTATCGTTGAGCGCCTTTCGGGAAGGCGGGTAGACCCCGAAACGGGAGAGGTATACCACGTGAAGTTTAACCCTCCCCCTCCGGGAAAGAAGGTAGTCCAGAGGGAGGACGACAAGCCCGAGGTGGTGAGGAAGCGTCTCGCGGTTTACCGCGAGCAAACCGCCCCCCTCATTGATTATTACGAGCGAAAAGGTATATTAAAAAAACTGGACGCGACGAAACCCATTGAGGAGGTATACGCGGAGATTAAAGAGGTTATAGGAAATGGCGATTGAGCTTTACTCCCAGAGGGAGATAGAGAAGATAAAGAGGGCTTCAAAGGTAGTGGCGGAGGTCCTTGCCCTCGTTGCGGAAAACGTAAAGCCCGGTGTATCAACTTGGGAACTTGAGATGATAGCCAGAAGGGAGGCTCAAAAGAGGAACGCCACACCCGCTTTCCTCGGATACAAACCCCCGTTTTCGGACAAGAGCTATCCCGCAGCGCTTTGTATATCCATAAACGACGAAGTCGTTCACGGACTTCCGAAAAAGGAGAAAATAATAAAAGAAGGAGACGTGGTGAGTATAGATTTCGGAGCCATACTGGACGGGTATGCGGGCGACAGCGCCCTTACGGTGATAGCGGGAAAAGGTAGCCCGACCGCGCAAAAACTCCTTGAAGCGACAAAGGAAGCCCTCTACAGGGCTATAGAGAAGGCAACGCCCGGAAGGAAGATAGGTGACATCACCCACGCTATACACGAGACCGCGACCTCTTACGGCTTCAAGACGATACTCAGATACGGTGGGCACGGTGTAGGGAGGAAGGTCCACCAAGAGCCCTTTGTCCCCAACAACCCGAAGGACGTAGGGAAAAAGAACCCGCGCCTCAGGCAGGGGATGGTGATAGCCATAGAGCCCATGCTCGCGGTCGGGACCGAGGAGACGGTTGAAGACGGGGACGGGTGGACCGTAAAGACGAAGGACGGGAGCCTTGCTGCTCACTTTGAGCATACGGTAGCCATTACGAGAAAGGGTCCCGTAATATTGACGGAGTTGTAAAGATGGGAAAGAAGAAAAGGCAAGAGCACGAAAAGGAGAGAGGTATCGTTCTTGAGGGAGAGGTCGTTGAGGCGCTCCCGAACGGCATGTTCAGGGTAAAGCTTGACACCGGTCAGGAGGTGCTCGCTCACATAGCTGGCAAGCTTAGGGTGAACTTCATAAGGATACTGCCCGGGGACAGGGTGAGGGTTGAGCTCTCACCCTACGACCTTACGCGGGGGCGCATCGTCTACAGGCTCTGACTTGAACTTGCTAAAGACGAGAGGTATACTAAAATATTCCTTTTACGGAGGTCTTTACGTATGAAGGTTCGCTCGTCCGTAAGAAAGAGGTGTGCAAAGTGTAAGATTATCAGGCGAAAGGGCAGGGTGATGATTATATGCGAGATACCAAGCCATAAGCAAAGGCAAGGCTGAGCGGAGGTAAGTTATGGCGAGGATAGCGGGAGTAGACCTTCCCAACAACAAGAAACTTGAGGTAGCCCTCACCTACATCTACGGAATCGGTTGGTCAAGGGCGAGGGAGATATGCGAAAAGACGGGAATCCCGTGCACCAAGCGCGTGGGTGAGCTTACGCCGGACGAGCTCAACCTCCTCAGGAAATTCATAGACGAGCACTACAAGGTTGAGGGTGACCTGAGGAGGGAGGTTCAGCTCAACATCAAGAAGCTCAAAGACATGGGCTGTTACCGCGGGATAAGGCACGCCCGCGGGCTCCCGGTTCGCGGTCAGCAAACGAGAACAAACGCCCGCACGCGTAAAGGAAAGAGGAGAACCGTCGGGGGAACGACGAGAAAGGCTAAAGCCAAGTAACGGAGGTGAGCCATGGCGAGGAAGAAAAAGCAAAAGAGACAAGTCACAAAAGGTATCGTTCACATATACACGACCTTCAACAACACGATAGTGAACGTCACAGACCTTCAGGGCAACACGATAGCGTGGGCGAGCGGTGGAACCGTGGGCTTTAAAGGAACGAGGAAATCAACACCCTACGCTGCACAGCTCGCAGCTCAGAAGGCTATGAAGATGGCAAAGGAGCACGGTCTTCAAGAAGTTGAGATATGGGTGAAGGGACCCGGTGCGGGTCGTGAGTCCGCGGTGAGGGCGGTCTTTGCTTCCGGTGTCAAGGTGACCGCCATAAGGGACGTCACACCGATACCTCACAACGGTTGCAGACCACCTGCGAGGAGGAGAGTGTAAATGGGGAGGTATATAGGTCCGTGGGTAAAACTTGACAGACGTTTCGGTGTCGTGGTTTCGGGCAAAAAGTCCGCGCCGAAGATACTCGCAAAGCGCAACTACCCTCCCGGTCAGCACGGCAGGAAATACGGGAGGAGGAAGAAGCTCACCGAATACGGACTGAGACTCATGGAAAAGCAAAAGCTTAAGTTCCTCTACGGCGGGCTTCGTGAGAGCCAGTTCAAGAGATACTTTGAGATGGCGTCAAAGTCAAAGGAGAACACCGGTGAGATGCTCCTTCAATACCTTGAGAGGAGGCTTGATAACGTCGTCTACAGACTCGGGTTTGCGTCAACGAGAAGACAAGCAAGACAGCTCGTAGCCCACGGGCACGTCCTCGTAAACGGGAAGAAGGTAAACATACCCTCTTACCTCGTTGAGCCCGGGGACGTTATAGAGATAAAGGAAAAGTCAAGGAGTATACCCTTCATAAAGGAGAACCTGGAAAACGTGGACCCCCGTTCAATACCCAGCTGGCTTGAGCTTGATAAGGACAACTTCCGCGGAAAGGTCATAAGGCTCCCGGAAAACGTTCAGGAGTATCTTGAGATACCGGTGAACTTGCAGTATATCATTGAGTTCTACTCCAAGGTATAACGGAGGGACTTTATGCTTAACGAGTTTATTTATCCCGACAAGATATTTTGGGAAGAGAAGGGAGATACCTACGGCAGGTTTGTGGTTGAGCCCCTTGAGAGGGGTTTCGGGACTACCGTCGGTAATTCCCTCAGAAGGGTTCTCCTCTCTTCTATTTCGGGAACCGCGATAACCGCGGTGAAGATATACGGAATACCTCACGAGTTTTCCGCCATAGAAGGCGTCCAAGAAGACGCCCTTGAGCTTATAGCCAACCTCAAGAAGGTGAAGTTTATACTAAAAGGGGACAACGACGTTGAGATACTATACCTCCAAAAGAAGGGAGAGGGTGAGGTAAGGGCGTCGGACATAAAGGCTCCCCCCACCGTTGAGATACTAAACCCCGACCAATACATAGCGACGATAACGGACCCCGAAAAGGAGCTCAACATAGAGATTAGGCTTGAGAGGGGAAGGGGATACGTCCCTACGGAGGAGATGGAGACGATAGGTGAGGTCGGGTGGATACTCGTTGACGCGGACTTCTCTCCCGTAAAAAAGGTGGGCTTCAACATAGAAAACGTCAGGGTCGGAAAGAAATCAAACTACGAAAGGCTCACGATGGACATACTCACCAACGGCGTGAAGACACCCGAGGAAGCGCTAAAGGAAGCTCTCCAGATACTCACGAAACACTACGAACTCCTCCAGAACGTCTCGTCCGAAAAACCCGTCGTTGAGCAAAAGGCGGGCATGGACGAGCTCACCGAAAAGCTTTCCCTATCAATAGAGGAGCTTGATATATCCCAGAGGGCTCTCAACTCCCTAAAGAGAATAGGTATAACCACGATAGGTGACCTCGTTAAGATGACCGAGGAGGAGTTGAAGAACACCAAAAACATAGGTAGAAAGGCTCTTACGGAGATAAAGGAAGCTCTTGATAAGCTCGGGCTTCACCTCGGTATGAACATTGAGATGAGGGGTAAGTGAGATGAGGCACAGGGTAAAGAAGAAGCACTTTGACAGAACGAAAGAGCAAAGGCTCGCGCTCTACAGGGCGCTCGCAAGGGCGCTCATACTTGACGAGAGGATAGAGACGACCGTTGAGAGGGCAAAAGCCCTCCGCTCGTTCATTGAACCCCTCGTTGAGCTCGGCAAAGAGGGGACGCTTCACGCACGCAGGCTCGCGCTCAGCAGACTCCCCGACAAACCCGCGATAAGTAAGCTCTTTGAGGAGATAGCCCCGAGGTTTGAGGACAGAAAGGGCGGATACATACGTATAATCAAGCTACCCCTGAGGAGGAAGGGCGACGGTGCACAGATGGCTATCGTTGAGTGGGTTGAGTGATGCTCATAAAACTCTTCAAGCTCGCCCTTCAGCTCCTCACAATCCTCGTCTTTGTCCACGCACTCGCGTCTTGGTTTCCTTCCCTGAGGCGTAGCAGAATCTACTGGTATATAGACTGGGTGGTTGAGCCTTTCTTGAGACCCATAAGGAAGGTCGTAAAGCCCGTTAACGGGCTTGATTTTTCTCCCCTCATCTTAATCCTTATCTTGACGATACTCCAAAGGGCTCTCCGATGAAAAGACCCGTTATGCTCATAGACCTTGACAGGTGTATAGGTTGTCTTTCGTGCGAGGTCGCCTGCGTTCAGGAAAAGGGTCTTGAGCAGGTTCACATAAGACCGATGCGCGTCTTCAGGATTGAGGGCGTAAGCGATGAGCCCTCCGCCCTCTTTTACCCTATGAACTGTTTTCATTGTGAGCCCGCGCCCTGCGTCTTTGCGTGCCCGACTTCCGCTATGAGGAAACGCGAAAAAGACCGCATCGTCTACGTTGAGACCCCCCTGTGCATCGGTTGTAAAGCGTGTATCATAGCCTGCCCCTACGGCGCGATTACGTTCAACCCGGCGACACAAAAGGTTGAAAAGTGCGATTACTGCTACAAGCGCGTTGATGAAGGGCTTTTACCCTCTTGCGTTGAGAAGTGCGTTACGAACTGTTTGTATTTCGTCACCCTTGACGAGGTTCCGAAAGAGCGCCACAAGCTCAGGAAGATAGACGAAAAGCTCTACAGGGAAATCTTCACGTAAGCTCGTAATACCAAGACACGACCACGTAAAGCGTGTAAGCGATTAGGAAAACAGCACCCTCCCACCTGTCTATCACGTATTTCCTCCTCCCGACCATGACAGAAAGGAGGAGAAGGAGGGTAGCGACAAAAAGAACCGCAAAGTCAATATTCGCCCGCTGGGGGACGGGAACCGCGTTTATGACCGAGCTCGTCCCGAGGACGAGCGTGACGTTGAATATATTTGAGCCCGCCACGTTCCCGAGAGCTATGTCCGGGTTTCCCCTGTAGGCGGAAACCGCGGAGGTAAAGAGCTCGGGCAGTGACGTCCCTATCGCTATCATAAACAGTCCTATCACCGCCTCGCTCACACCGAGGGACTTCGCAAGACCGACCGCCCCCTCAACAGTCCAATCCGCCCCGAGCTTAAGACCCACGAGCCCGACAACGAGGAAACCGAGAGCCTTCAGCGGGTGAATCAGCTCACCCTCTCCGTTTGCGTTTCTCCTCTCAAGGTATGCGACGAGGAAATACATATAACCGATGAAGGTGATTATGAGGACTAAGCCCTCACCGCGGGATATAACCGAGACAGGGTCGTTGTTGAGGATTACGTCGTTAGCCATGACGATAAGCGTCAACGTGAGGAAGAAGTTTACGGGTATCTCTTTTTTTACAAACGTCGCGTGAACGGAGAGGGGTCTTATGAGGGACGCAACCCCGAGTATCAGGAGTATGTTTGCTATGTTTGAACCCACGACGTTCCCGAGGGAAATCTCGGAAGCTCCCTTTAGTGATGCGGTGACGTTCACGGTCAGCTCGGGAAGTGAAGTCCCGAAAGCGACGAGCGTCAAGCCTATGACGAACTCGGGTATGCCGAGCCTCCTCGCGAGCGCGCTTGCCCCGTCTATGAGCAGGTCCGCCCCCTTGACGAGGAAAAGAAGACCGACCGCAAGCAGTAAGAAATCCGCGAGCATGCCTATAAAATTTTAATAGACATGCCCAAGAGAGAAAGTATCGTAAGGAGTGAGATAAAAACCGTATGCGACATAATGCGAAGAGACGACGGGACCAACGCAACCGTTGATTATATGGAACAGCTCTCGTGGATGCTGTTTCTAAAGATTCATGAGAGTATAGAGGAGAAAAACGAAGAGCTCGCACTGCTTGAAGGAAGGCAATACATCCCCGTTATAGACAAAAAGTTCAGGTGGTCTAACTGGGCAAGGAATAAAGACTGGCTCGGAAAACCAAAGGAGTCGTTGGCGGAATTTGTTGAAAACGTTGAAGAGGAGTTTAAGAAACTCCAAAGGCCGGAAGATGCTCTCATACACTTTATAGACAACATACTGTTTCCTTACCTCAGGAATCTTTCTGGGACTCCCGAAAGGGAGAAAGTGGCGGAAATCTTCAG
>JAADEK010000040.1 GCA_013153455.1 Aquificota bacterium | reverse complement strand
GGTATATCCTCCGGTATCATAGCGGGACTGGTTGCCATCACACCAGCTGCGGGTTTCGTTAACCTCGTAGGCGCTATACTCATAGGGCTTATAGCTTCCGTAATCGCATACTTCGCGGTAGCGGTTCTAAAGCCTAAGTTCGGATACGACGACGCCCTTGACGTTTTCGGAATACACGGTATGGCTGGTATAGTGGGAGCTATACTGACGGGTGTTTTTGCGGACCCCGCGGTCGGGGGCGCGAAGGGACTCCTCTACGGTAATCCCGCTCAGGTTCTCATACAGCTTGAGGGTGTAATCGCCACAATCGTATACTCCGCGGTTATGACAACCGTTATACTACTTGTAATCAAGGCTATTGTCGGTCTCAGGGTATCCGAGGAAGAAGAGATTGAAGGTCTTGACGCTTCTCAGCACGGTGAGAAGGCATACAACATATAAGGAGGTTACAAGGATGAGAAAGTATACCGTTGCCCTCTCGTCTCTCCTCCTTCTCGGAGGACTTTCCTTTTCCGAGGAGACGACGTTTAACGTTGTTTCTTCCGTTCCCGTGACGCTCTACGGAGGAGCATCCGGGGGCTACTTCTGGACCGACACCTACGGCACAAAAGACAACGAGGAGGACCAGCTCCAAATCTCAAACGCGATAATAGGTCTCACTGGTAAGTTCGGGAACCAGATTAAGCTCGGTTTTGACGTTGCGGTGGGAGCGGTTTTGGTTCCGAACTTCTTCAACGCCGGTCAGACGGACCCAGCGAGCTACGACTTTACCCAAAACGGTGTCCTCAACACGGGCTTTGGTCTTATATGGGGATACGCTACCTTTGAGCCTTACAAGGGAATAACCGCGGAAGCGGGCGTCATTCCCACAAAAGTGGGCTACGAGCTTCCCAACACCTACGCGAACCCGAACATCACCCTCGGCGCGGTCTGGTATGCTCAGCCGGTTATTTACGAGGGTGTGAGACTCAACTTTGACCTCAACGAGATGGCGGGCATACCCGTAGCCTTTTACGCGGAATACAACCAAGAATACAACGGGGACAACTGGGGAGTCGGTCTTAGCTTCAACCTCCCGGACCTCGGTATGGTGAAAGACCTAACCGTAGCGATTAACTACATGGACTACGCGAACGTGGATACCGCCAACTGGGTCAACAAGAACATCGTGGACTTCGTTCTCGGATTCTCACTCCCTTACGTAGACCTCGGGCTTAACTTTGATTACCACTGGCTTGACGACCGCTCAAAACAGCAGGGTAAGGACGACAACGCCTACGGCGTAGCCCTCTACATAGCTCCGCACTTTACGCTCGCTCAAGGTAAGCTCACCTTCCCCATAAGGCTTGAATACTTTGACGAGGGAACGAGCGGTATCTACACCGGGTGTGAAGAGGATAACAGCGGTTGGACCTTCACCATCACACCCACATACAAACCCACCGCAAACACATACGTGAGGGTTGAATACGCTTACATAGACACCGATAAGAACGCGCTTGACGGGGATAACAACAGGAGTATAATCTCCGCGGAAATCGGATTTGCGTTCTGAGACCGCCCCTGCACGCCTTCCTTCTTTTCCTTTTACCCTTTTTTCCTTAATTTTAAACACGTAAACCCAGCCTTTTCAAGGAAACCCAACCTTATCTCTTTGTTCTTTACCTCCCTTTTGTCTTGAGGTTCCTCTATAAGCGTGCTTCTCATCTCCTCAAGTGAGAAGAGACCCCTCAACATACTCGTAAGTTCAAAAAAGGAGAAAAAGCGCGCGTGTTTGTATATCGGGTGTCCGGAGCGAGCCTTTTCTTCGTAGAAGCGAGCCCACACGCTCTCCTTCAGTATAAGACCGAGGTATAAATTTCCGCCTTCCTTAAGAACCCTTCGGGTTTCATAAAAAACCCCTATGGGGTCATCAACGAAACATATACTGACGATGATAAAGACCGCGTCAAAGCTCGCGTTCAAGAAAGGCAGGCTCTCACCCTTCCCTTGAACTACGAGGATTCCCCTTTTCTTTGCTATTTGTAGCATACTCAGGGAAGGGTCAACCCCGTAGCGTATACCGAGGGCGCCCGCAAACCTCCCGCTCCCGACCCCGACCTCAAGAGCCCTTCCGAAGGGCTCGGTCATACTCTTTATGCACTTTAGCTCAAGCTCGTAGGCGCTCTTTCCGAAGGGTTTTTCATACCACGCGTCATATCGGGACGCGTATGCGTCAAAGGGGTTCACCCCTTTAGCCTCCCATACCCGTTATGTAGTCCGCAGCGCAGGAGGCTGCGAAGGCGTCGGGTTTTACGACGGGTTTTAGTCCTTGGGCGAGGACGTAACCTATAGCTTCCCTCAGGATTACGCTTGACGCCCTGCTCTCGTCGGGGTTTATATCAAGGTGAACCTCAAAGTGACGCTCACCCACGACGTCCTCAATAAGGAGCGCGTGGTATACCGCCCTGCTCACCTCCTCCATCAGGCGCTGGCGCAGGGAGTGTATCTTAGGTGTCTTTTCCATCTTCCAGAAGACCTTAGCCCCGTGCTTTGAGCTGAGGTGAACGACGATAACCGTCACGAAGACGGTTTTGTCCCTCTGCTGGCGCGAATCACAGCCCACGTATATGGACGTGTCTGGGTCCGTCCTTTTTATAAACTCCCGAACCTCGTTTATATCCGAAAAACTCGGCATTACTTCTCAAAATCAACCCTTTGGTACCAGGAGGGGAGAAACATAATCCAGTGGCGCATATTCTCCGGGCTCTTTGCGTAGCAAACCTCGCACAGCAGTCCGTCCCTCACGAGCTTTGAGTTATCATCACAGCAATCCGAGAGGTTCCAAAACTCGTAGTTGTCGTGAAATATCAGCTTACCGCAACCGAGACACTCGTATAGCTCGCAATTCCTCTCTCGGAGGAACCGGGATAACTCTTCTTCCTCGGGAAGTTCGTCTATCTCAAAGATATTCTTAAGGAATTCCTTTTGTTTTTCGGAAAGCTCTTTTATTTTCATACTATAAAATTTAACACCTGCTTCACCACAAAAACTCGTAAATAGCCTTCCTCACGTGTATCCCGTTCTTTACCTGCTCGTATATGAGCGACTTTTCCGCGTAAACGAGTTCCTCGTCTATATCAACGTTCCTGTTAACGGGTCCCGGGTGCATGTAAAGCTTTACCTTCTCATAGCGCTCCTTCGTAAGCCCGAATTGTTTAAAGTATGAACGTTCCGAAGGAACGTAATTCTCCTTTTGTCTCTCTTTTTGGAGACGAAGCCACACAACGACGTCAGCCCAAGGGAGAGCCTCGTCAAGCTCCCGAAATACCTTCTCAACACCGAGGGCTTCGGTGTTCCTCGGTATTAGCGTCGCGGGTCCGCAGACCCCGACCCGTGCCCCGAACATACGGAGTAAAAAGGCTCCGGAACGAAATACCCTGCTGTGCTTTATATCCCCCACGTAAAGAACCCTAAGCCCCTTTATCTCACCGAAGCGTTCCATAAGCGTGAAGAGGTCTATGAGGGCTTGGGAGGGGTGCTGGTGTGTCCCGTCCCCCGCGTTTATGAGCCTGAGGTTGAGGCTTCGGGTAAGCTCATCATACGGGAAGAGAACGAACGGAACCCTGAATACGACGTAGTCGTATCCGAGGGCTTCAAGGGTTTTTAGCGTGTCGTAGAAGCTCTCCCCTTTTACGGAGGAGCTTTCCGAGTGCGTTACGTTGTAGGTTTGTATACCGAGGCTCCTTGCGGATTTCTCAAAGGAAAGCCTCGTCCTCGTTGATGGTTCCGCAAAAAAAAAGAGCGCGCTTGCGTCTATCCTTTTGCTTCTCCCTTCCTTGTAGGCGCGCGCGAGGCGCAGTATCTCCTCAACTTCTTCCCTCTTTAGGTCTCTCACGCTTATGAGGCTTTTCATCCTTTTTCCCCCGCGAGGGAGACAAACTCCTTAAAGAGGGGGTAAGCGTCGTGGGGTCCGGGTGAGTTCTCGGGGTGGAACTGAACCGCAAACACGGGGAGGTTTTTGTGCCTTATCCCCTCAACGGTGTTGTCAAGGAGGTTTACGTGCGTAATCTCAAGTTCTGGGGGTAGTGTTTTCGGGTCTATGGCGAAGTTGTGGTTCTGTGCGGTTATGCTTATCCTGCCGGTTCTTAAGTCCTTCACGGGGTGATTCGCGCCGTGGTGTCCGAACTTCAGCTTATACGTTTTTGCACCGAGGGCGAGCCCTATAATTTGGCACCCGAGGCATATCCCGAGTATGGGAAGCTTTCCCGCGTATTGTTTGACGAGCCTTATCCCTTCTACCACCCTCTCGGGGTCTCCGGGTCCGTTTGAGAGAAAGATAGCGTCGGGTGAAATCTCGGGTATCAGTTCATTTGCGTTTTTCGGCGGTAAGACGACAACGCGCGCTCCCTCAGAGACGAGCCTGCGCAGGATGTTGAACTTAACGCCGAAATCTATCACCGCGATAAGCGGTCCTTTATTTTCTTTCTTTATAAAGCCTTTAAGCAGGTCGTAGTCTCCCTCGTTCCAGTAGTAGATTCTGTCGGTCGCGACCTCCTCAACGAGGTTGAGTTGGGAGATATCGGGAAGTTGACGGGCTTTTTGGACGAGCTTTTCGGGGTCCTTTTCTGTGGTTGATATTACGCCCTTCATCGTCCCCCTCTCGCGTATTTTCTTTACGAGAGCCCTCGTGTCTATACCCCATATACCGACGACGTTGTGTCTTTTGAGGTAGTCGTGAAGGCTTTCGGTCGCCCTCCAGTTTGAGTAAAAACCGAAGGCTTCCTTTACGACGAAGCCCCTCACGTGGACGCCTTTGCTCTCTACGTCCTCGTCGTTTACGCCGTAGTTCCCTATCTGGGGGTATGTCATCACAACTATCTGACCCCTGTAGGAGGGGTCTGTGAGAATCTCTTGGTAGCCGGTCATTGAGGTGTTGAAGATAAGTTCACCGCCCGTTTCGCCCTCCGCCCCGAGGGAGTATCCGACGAAGTATGAGCCGTCTTCAAGGGCGAGGATGGCGGTCTTTTTCATACTGGATTTTATTCTATACTTTTCTCCTTTAAAATACATCTGTATGAAAACATACAAAATCGCTGTCCTGAAGGGTGACGGTATAGGTCCGGAGATAGTTGAGCAGGCGCTGAGGGTTCTTGATAAGATTTCGGAGCTGTATGGGGTGAGGTTTGAGTATGAGGAGGGTTTGATAGGGGGAGAAGCTATAGACAAAACGGGAACGCCCCTCCCGGACGAGACGCTTGAGCTTTGTAAGCGCTCCGACGCCATACTTCTGGGCGCGGTCGGGGGTCCGAAGTGGGACGACCTCCCGACCGACAAAAGACCGGAAAAGGGTCTTTTAAGGATACGTAAGGAGCTTGACCTTTACGCTAACCTCAGACCCGCAAAGGTTTGGGAACCGCTCATCTCATCGTCCCCCTTGAGGGAAGAGGTCGTTAGGGGGACGGATATGCTCGTCGTTAGGGAGCTAACTTCCGGTATATACTACGGCGAGCCGAGGGGTATATTTGAGGAGGGCGGGAAGCGCTACGCGCTCAATACGATGAAGTATGACGAGGACGAGATAAGAAGGGTCGTAAGGAAGGCTTTTGAGATAGCGAGAAAGCGCAGAAAGAAGCTCACGAGCGTTGATAAGGCTAACGTTCTTGAGGTGAGCGCCCTTTGGAGACAGGTCGTTGAGGAGGAAAGGGAGAACTTCCCGGACGTTGAGCTTGAGCACCTTTACGTTGACAACTGCGCTATGCAACTCGTGAGGAGACCCTCCTCATTTGACGTGATAGTGACGGGTAATATCTTCGGTGATATACTCTCGGACGAGGCTGGGGTCGTGGTGGGGAGCTTGGGCATGCTTCCCTCCGCGAGCGTCGGGGACAGATACGCGCTTTACGAGCCGGTTCACGGTTCCGCGCCCGATATAGCGGGCAAGGGTATAGCCAACCCTATAGCGACCATACTCTCCGCGGGTATGATGCTCAAATACTCTTTTGGTATGGACTCCGCTCACGACCTTATAGAGAAGGCGGTAGAGAGGACGCTTGAGGAAGGCTACAGAACGCCCGATATCTGGAGCGAGGGGACAAAACGCGTAGGAACCAAAGAGATGACCGACAGGATAATCTACAACATGGAGAGGTTGCGCGATGAGACTCCTTAGCCTTTTGATTTTAGTGGTTTCTTTCTCGGTTTTCGCACGCGTTCCGGAAGAACTCCTTGAGTTCTTCAAGCGCGAGGGCTACGTAGTCAAGAAGGAAAAGGACCGTGTAATACTTGACCTTCCCAAGGGGAAGGCTTTTAAGGGGGAGCTTTTTGAGGTAATACAAAGGGGGGAACCGCTCGTTCACCCCGTGACAAAGGAGGTTCTCGGATACGAGGAGAAGGACGTCGGGACGGTTGAGGTCTCCGAGCCCAAAGAGAAGTTTTCCGTAGCGAGGATAATAAGGGACGAGGGGATAAAGCCCGGGGACAAGGCGAAGCTAAAGGTCGGGAGCGTGTGTTATGTGGGGGGTGAGGAAGGGTTTTACGCCCTCAGTTCCGTGGTTGAGAACCTAAAGAGGGACGAGGAGGGGTGTGAATACATCGTAAGGGAGCTTGAGGGGGGATACGGGGTGAGCTTCAAGGGAAAGCCCGTCGCTTTCTTCCCGTACAGCGCTCGGGTGCCGAGGGGTGCGGTTTTTGAGGACTACGCGGTTGAGGCTCGGCTCGTGAGGAGTCTTGACGACCTCCCGCTTTCCGCGGATGTGTGCAGACTCTTCGGGGGTTCAAAGGACTACCTGATAGTCCTCTACTCGGACAAATTGAAGGTTTACGAGGTTCTAAAGACGGACATGGTTGAGATAACCTCATACGCCCTTCCCACGGGCTACCCCGTGGGGGTCGTGTGCTACGAAACACAGGAGGGCGGTGTGGTTCTCGTGAACACGGTCTCGGACGGTTCCGCAAACAGCGGACTCTACAAACCCGTAGGGAACGCTCTCGTCCTCGTTGAGGAAAACATACCTTACATCTTCGGTATTTTCTACGAAAAGGGAAGGAAGGTTCTCGTCGGTCAAGAGTTCGGGAAGGGTGCAACCTGGGGTGAGGTTTACACCTTTGACGTAAAAGACGGAAAGCTCGTGAAGGGAGACGCCCTTTCCCTTCCCCCGGACTTTAGGATAGACGGGGCTTCAAGGTATGACGAGCTTCTCGTTTTCGTTGATAGCGAGAGGAGACTGAGGGTATTTGTGGGGAACGAGGAAGTCCTTTCGGAAGACGGCTTTGGTGTTTCCTACACGACCGCGAGTATCCCCGGCGTATACGACTACGGTGAGGGGGATAAGTATTACTTTTACGTGAGACCAAACTTTGCGAAGGTGTTTAAAGAGATTCTTCCGCTCGTAGCCAAGAATAAATCAAGCAGTATCTTTGAACTCGTCGGGTTTACGAAGTTCACCGAAGGTGAGCTCTGGACGGTGATAAGGAGGAAGGGTAAGGTATACGAAGCTATAAAGCTAAAGGGGAGGAAGTTTGAGGAGGCTATACAGGCTATAGTCAAAGATAGCAGGGGAAGGCTCTTTGTGATTACGGGGAGCAAGGGGACGATACCGATACAAAACAGGGGTGAGATATACAGGATAGAAATCAGCCCCCTTTGACGGGTTTGGGCTCCCTAACGAGAGCCTTCTTGAAGACCTCGTCAAGGTTGTCAACAAAATGGAGTTTCATCTTTTCCCTCACGTAGGAGGGGAGTTCCTCAAGGACTTCGTCCTTGTTCTTTTCGGGCAATATTACCTCGTATATGCCCGCGCGTTTTGCTGCGAGTATCTTCTCCTTAAGTCCCCCGACGGGCAGGACGCGTCCCCTGAGCGTGATTTCACCGGTCATCGCGAGGTCCATGCGAACGGGTATGTCCGTAAAGAGGGAAAGGAGGGCGGTAGCTATGGCGACGCCCGCGGAGGGTCCGTCTTTCGGAACCGCTCCCTCCGGGACGTGGACGTGGACGTCAACCTGTGAGAAGGTGTCGGGGTCTATGCCGTAATCCTCCGCCTTTGAGCGGATGTAAGAGAGCGCAGCTTGAGCGCTTTCCTTCATTATGTCCCCGAGTGAACCCGTAAGAACGAGGTTCCCCTTTCCCTTCATCTTCGTCGCTTCTATGAACATTATCTCCCCGCCGACTTCGGTCCAAGCGAGACCCGTAGCGACCCCGACGAGCGGTCTTTTCTCCTTTTCGGGTCTGTATCTGGGAACGCCGAGGAGCTTCCTCACCAGCTCGGGCGTGACCTTGAAGGGAGGCTTTTCACCCCTTAGTTTCTTGACCGCGAGCTTCCTGAGAACCGCGGATATTTGCCTTTGGAGATTTCTCACCCCCGCCTCTCTGGTGTATCCCCTTATGATTTCAAGTATCGCATCGTCCGTAAACTCAACCTCCTCGGGCTTGAGCCCGTGAAGGGGTATGAGCTTGGGAATCAGGTGCTTTTTCGCTATAAAGAGCTTTTCCTCTTCGGAGTATCCCGAAAGGGTTATGAGCTCCATCCTGTCAAGGAGGGGGGTCGGAATCGTGTCCGCCCTGTTTCCCGTGCATATGAATATCACCTCCGAGAGGTCAAAGGGGATGCCTATGTATAGGTCCGTGAACTTTTTGTTCTGTTCGGGGTCAAGGACTTCAAGGAGAGCAGCGGCTGGGTCTCCTTGGAAGGATATCGCGAGTTTGTCTATCTCGTCAAGCATTATCACCGGGTTTTTAGTGCCCGCCTGCTTTATGGCTTGTATGATTCTGCCGGGCATGGCGCCAACGTATGTCCTCCTGTGTCCCCTTATCTCCGCCTCGTCGCGTATACCGCCGAGGGCTATACGGACGAACTTCCTCCCGAGAGCCTCCGCTATGGACCTTCCCAGTGATGTCTTCCCCACGCCGGGGGGACCCACGAAAGCCATTATCTGGGTCGGTGCTTCCTTTCCTTGGGTGAGCTTTCTTATCGCGAGGTATTCAAGTATACGCTCCTTTACCTTCTCAAGGTCGTAGTGGTCCCTGTCAAGAATCTCCTTAGCCCTTTCCAAGTCGTAGTTGTCTTTTGTCTTTTTACACCAAGGGAGGTCAAGAACCCAGTCAAGCCACGTCCTAAGGACGCCCGCCTCCGCGCTGTCGGGGTGAAGGCGCTCAAGACGTTTTAGGTTCTTCTCTATCTCCTTTATCCCCTCCTCGGGCAGGCATTTCTTAATCTCTTCAAAGCGTTTCTTGTATTCCTCTATCTCCGCCTTTATACCTCCCGCTTCCCCGAGCTCTTCCTGTATAGCCTTGAGCTGTTGGCGGAGGAAATACTCCTTTTGCTCTTTTTCCATCTTCTCGCGGGCAAGTTCGCTTATCCTCTGCTTTACCTCAAGGAGTCCTATCTCTTCCTGAAGGAGCTTGTGAACCTTCTTTAGGCGCTCTCTGGGGTCAAAAGTCTCAAGTATTTCTTGGGCTTGGTGTGATTTGATGTCAAGGATTGAAGC
>JAADEK010000086.1 GCA_013153455.1 Aquificota bacterium | reverse complement strand
AGGTATGAGAAAAGAGGAAAACAGCCCGTGGAATTTGTAGGACTTGATACGGGATTCTTCCTGAAACTTCTGGAAGGTCACGAGGAAGCTAACGATGTATGGGAAAGGGTGATTGAGGGGCAGCTGAAAGCTAAAACTTCCTCGCTCGTCCTCTTTGAACTCAAAAGAATACTCTTAAAACTCGGAAAATCCGAGCTTTGGAATGACGTGAAAGAGGCGATAACCCTTAACTGCGATGTTGTGCCGGTGGATATAGCCATTGCGGAGAGGGGAGCTTCTGTAAGCTACGGAACAGGACTGCCCGCCATGGATTCTTTAATTTACGCATGCGTTGATGATGTGAGCGTATTTTATACAACGGACAGTAGTTTTAAGGTTTTGAGTAAAAAGAAAAAACCGAAGATAAAGATACTTGAATAGTATGCGGATTACCTCCCCAAAACCTTACCCAACCAAGGGAAGAATAGTGAGCAAAAGATTGCGCTCAGGTAAAGCCTGAGGGCTTCTTGCTCCGTGATGAGACCCGAAAGGTGAGCAAGCTCCGTGCCGACGACCTGAAGCGTGAAGGGAAAAGAGAGCAGGAGCGAGAGCTGTGCGCACTCCTTTAGGGAAAAACCCGCGGGAAGGAGCAAAAGAGAGGGCAAGAATCGCGCAAGAAAGACGATAAGTGAAAGCGCGAGAACGTCAAGGATTACAAAAGAACGGAGTGTCCCGACCGGGAGTTCCATACCCGTTTTCAGGAAAAAGAGCGGAACCAAGAACCCGTATCCCACCGCGGAGAGGGCTTCTTCAAGGCTTTCTTTCTTTCTCACAAAATACGCGACGACGATTCCCGCAAGAAACGACCCGAGCGCGTCCTCTATCCCCGCGCTCTTTGCGCTGAGCGCGCCCCCGAAGGCTAAAAATAGGCTGAGCCTTATGTTGAGCGCGTTCTTGTCCTCACCCGCGAAGACCCTCACAAGCTCCGGAAACCACCAAAGGACGAGCCTAACAGCCCAAAAGACGGTAAAAAACGCGAAAAAGAATAAAGTAATCTTTAAAAATTCGTTAATTACGCCCGAAGGGCGTCCTTCTATATGATGAAAAGCGTGAAGGAAGGAAAGTATAAAAAGGCTCAGCGCCTCCCCGACCGCGCCTATGACGAGAACCCTCTGCTTGAACGTCTCACCTAAGGGGAGGTCTCTCAAGACCGCGAGGAGAAGACCGACGGATATGAGCGAAAGCAGGAGACCGACTACGGGCGAAAAGCCCAAGAGGAAAGAAAGGAGTATACCCGCGGGGGGTATGCTCGCGCTGTAGGTTAGGAAAACGAACAAGGCGCGGGGAGGCGTTTTCCTGAGGAGGTCAAAGTTAACCTCAAGCCCCGCCATGAACATCAGGAGTAAAAACCCGAGGTGCGCAAGGAGCGCAACCCCGAGGGGTAGCTCCCCCCGTATAAGCGCTCCCAAGGAAAGCCCGAGCATAAGCTCACCCACGGGAACGGGCATCCTGAGCGCCCTCGCGATTAGGGGAGAAAGGAGCGCAAACCCGAAGAGGGAAAATATAAGTATTTCCTTTTCCACGCGAGCCTCCTAAACGGAAGGAATCAGGAGAAGGCTGAGGGGAGAGGCGCGTGCGATGAGATAAGGAGCGTATGGGAAGAGGAAAGAGCCGGTTTTCCCGAGCGTGTATCCGACTATGAGCAGGTTAAAGCCCTCCTTTGCGGTCCTTATCGTTTCCCTTACGGGGTTTCCCTCCCTTATTATCAGGGAAACGTCCGGTGTTCCGGTCTTCTTCGCCCGTTTGACAAAAGCGAGGAGCTCCTCCGAGAGCTTTCTCTCCTCCTCGTCCTCCATCGGTTGGGGTTTTTTGACGAGGAGTATGTGAAGGCGCGCTCGGACGGTTCTTGAGAAGTCTATGGCGTCGGGGAGGACGGAAAAGAGGACGTCCGTGTTTGCGGACAGCAAAACGTCCCTGTATGGGTGTGTCCCCTGTAAGAAAAGCGAGGGAAAGTAGCCCTCCCTGAAGGCTCGCTTCAGGTAATCGTTCCCGAAAAGACCTTCCCTCTTTTTCCCGAAAACCGCTATCCCTACGTCCTCATCCCCCGAGCAGTTCTCCCTCCACTCTTTCACCTTCAGTGTTTCCTTGACGTAGTTAAACTCATCCGCTCTTTCTTTAACTTCGCAGTAAATCCCGACGCTCCCCCACTCAAGTGGGAAGTTAGGCTCACCCTCGGTCGTTGTTTTCACAAACAGCTCAACCGCCCCCGGAAGACCTGCGACGAGCAGTCTGTCAGAGACCTCTATCCGCAGGGAGGATTTAGGTAATATAACCCTCTCTCCCCTGTATACGAGACAAACCCTCACACCCCTCTGTCTTAGGTCTTTGAGTCTGAGTCCCACCGCGGGCGAGCTTTCTGTGATGAGAACCTCCGCGAGCTCACCCTTCCCGAGCCCTATCCCGACGGGGTATCTTACGAGACCTTTCCCTCTCACGAGGGACCTGAGAACCGACAAAAGTATTGAGGGAACGCTCAGGGTGTGAACACCGAGCTCGGAAAGAGACCTCTCCGGAAGCTCCCTCCCGAGGAGTGCGAGGATTATACCCCCAAAACCGAGAACCTTCCTGAGGAAGGAAGAGATAACGAGAGCGTCGTCCTTCGGGAGGAGCAAGATTACGACGTCTTTACTTGAGGGAGAGAGCTTTCTCCAAAGCTCCATATCGGTGATGTTTTGTGTTATAAGGACGACCTCATCGGTGAGCTTTTTTATCTGTGAGATTAAAGATTCCGGAACGCTTTCGCGTGAAACTACAAAAAACCTCACAGTTCCACTTCCACGAGCTTCTTCCTTGAGGTGTGTCCCCTTAATATCCTGAGGGCGCTTTTCGGAACGCGCAGGTGCTCCGAAAGGAGCACCAGTAGCCTCTCGTTAGCCCTCCCCTCCGAAGGGGGTTCCTTTACCCTTACCTCGTAGGTATTTTCCCCGAGCTTTCTCACGCCCTCCTTTTTTGAGAGGGGTTTTACGTAAACGGTCACAATCATTCCTCGGGAACTTCCCTTCCCTTGTAGAGGATTGTGTAGACTATCACAAAGCCGTCAAGACCGTGCTCCTTTGCGAGGGTTACCTTAACGTCGATGACCTCGTTCCCCTCCTCGTAGATACCCTCAAGGACTTCGTTCAGCTTTTCCGTTATCTCGTGGGTCGTTCCCTCAAGGTCAACAACTAAGGCTCCTACCTTTTCCATATGTAGAATTATATTTTATGCTTATGGTTAAATATATACTCCCGCTCGTCGTGCTCTCGCTTGCCCTACTTTCGGGCGCTTGTGAGAAGAAGGACACCCCGAAGGGTGATGAGACGACACAAAGCACTCCTTCAAAGTCAATAATACCGAAGGGTAAGTATGCCCTCCTCGTCGTTGAGAGCAAAAGCTGTATATACTGCGCCCAGCTAAAGAAGGACTTAAAGACCGAAGAAAAGCTAAAAGAGGCGCTAAAAGGCATGGAACTCTACACGCTCCTTTACGAGAGCTACGAGCCCGTTCGCTCAAACATAGGCGGAGAGCTTACCGAACTTCCCGAAAAAGAGCTCGCGAAGAAGCTAAACGCGACGTCGTTCCCCACGCTTATCTTCTACGACAAAGAGGGAAACGTAATAGTCCGCATACCCGGGTATCTGCCCCCCGATAAGCTCGCTTGCGTCATAAACTACGTAAAGACGGAAAAATTCAAAGAGATGAAGCTAAGGGATTATATGAAGGAATGCGCCTGAGGGCGGTTCTCTTTGACCTTGACGGGACGCTCATAGACTCCGCGAAGGACATAGAGCTCGCCCTAAGAAAGACCCTAAAGGACGTCGGTCTTGAGGAGTATATGCCGGAGCGCATAGAGGACTACATAGGAGGGGGCGTGAGGGCTCTCCTTGAGAGGGTCTTAGGGGATAAATTCCGTGAGGAATTCGTTGAGATTTTCCGAAACCACTACATGGAAAACCCCGTCCTTTACACAAAGCCTTACGACGGCGTTCCCGAGATGCTTGAGCGCCTGAAGGAAAAGGGCTACAGCCTCGCGGTGGTATCAAACAAACTTGAGGAGCTGTCAAGGAAGATTCTTGAGAAGCTCGGTCTTATACACTTCTTTGAGTTCGTAGCGGGAGGGGATACGTTCCTTGAAAGAAAGCCCTCACCCGTTCCCATTATCGGGACGCTTGAGATTCTCGGGACGCTCCCCGAGTTTGCGCTCGTCGTCGGGGATACGGAAGCGGACATCGTAGCGGGAAAGGGCGCGGGAGCAAAAACCGCCCTCGCCCTCTGGGGCTACACGAAGGAAGTAAACACAAAACCAGACCTATACCTGAGAAGCCCGAGCGAGCTTACGGGGGTGTTATAACCTCTCCGCAACCCTCAGCTTTGCGCTTCTTGACGCGGGGTTTCTCTTTACCTCCTCCTCGGAGGGAAGGACGGGCTTTTTCGTAATCACCTTAAACACCCCTTCCTTCTCCTTTTCCCTCATGAAGTGTTTCACTATCCTGTCCTCAAGTGAGTGAAAGCTTATCACACCGAGACGACCGCCCCTCCTCAGAAGGTTCGGGACCTTCCTCAGGGCTTCCTCAAGGGACTCAAGTTCTTTGTTTACCTCTATCCTCAGGGCTTGAAACGTCCTCGTCGCGGGGTGTATCCTCCCGTGCCTGTAGGGGGGAGGAACCGCGGAGAGGATAACCTCAACGAGCTCACCCGTCGTCTCTATCGGTTTTTTCTCCCTTCTCCTGACTATCGCCCTCGCTATGCGCGACGCGTAGCGCTCCTCACCGTATTGGCGTATTATGCGCGCAAGCTCGCGCTCCGGATACGTATTCACAACCTTGTAAGCGGTAAGGGTTTGGTCTTTGTCCATGCGCATATCAAGCGGGTCGTCCCTTTGGAAGGAAAAACCCCTGTCACTCCTTAGCTGAAACATAGAAACCCCGAGGTCAAAGAGGACGGCGTCTACCTTGTCTATTCCTTCTTGTTCAAGAACGAGGTCAAGGTCCCTGTAGTCCGCCTTGTAGAGCGAAAAGCGCCCCTCAAACTCCTTAAGGTTTTCCTTCGCTATTTCAAGTATCTCCTCGTCTTTGTCTATACCTATAAGGAAGGCTTCCTCGTTGCGTCTAAGGAGCTCCTTCGCGTGCCCTCCCGCGCCGAGGGTGCAATCAAGGTAAACGCGCCTGCCCTCGCGCGAAAGTAGCTCCGCTACTTCGTTCAGAAGAACGGGTGTGTGAACCTCACCCATCAATTACCGGAGTAGCTCGGATATCTTCTTCTCAACTATCTTCCTCGTTTCCTCCCTTATGATGTTGGCTATACCTATCTCAAGGAGGCTCTTTTCTATCTCTTCCCTTATTACGGACTCAAGGGTGTCCTTTATGTATTCCTTCGCGTCAAGTTTTATCTCGTCGCGAAGCCCCTGAAGCTCGCGCGATATAGCCTCAACTATAACCATCTTGACGAACTTCTCGTCCGCCAATTTCTCCGAAAGGGCGCGGGAAATCTCCTTCACTTCACCTTCCGAAACCGATTCGTGGACTTCCTGCTTTTGCGTTTGCGGAACTTCCGGTAGTTCCACCCTTTCAGGCTCCGGCTGGGGAGGGGGAAGGGGTTCCTCTTTTACCTCAGAGGGTGCGCCCGTTATCAGTCTTTCTATCTCTTCAACTATTACCTCGTGGGGTGCGTCCCTGTTTATTACAGCCTTCTTTGGTAGGTTTATCCTCTCAACGTCTATGGGAAAGAGTTCGTCCATGAGTATGAGGAACGGCTTTTCCCTCAGCTCTGGAACTTCGGATATTTCCATAAGATTCCTCTCCGCTATTGAGCCTGATATCGCGTCGTAGACTATTATATCCGCGGAAAGTCCCTTTTCCCTTACCGCCTTCATATTCTTTACGACCTCTACCCCGTATCTGCCCGAAAGGAGTTTCTCAAGGCTGTCGGTGAGCTTTTTGTCAAAGCTCACGATGAGGACGAGGGGTTTTTCTTTCCCTTTTTCCTCCGCGGGCTCTTGCTTTTTCTCCTCCGCGGGAGGGGGTGGCTCTTTCGGGGGTGCGGATTGACCGAGAACGGTTTTGGCTATCTCCTCGGGGGGTGCGTCGCGCGAAACGAGAACCTTGTCGGGCGGGAGTATGTTTTGCTCGTCTATGGGGAAAAGCTCGTCGTAAAGAATCACGTATCTCTGATTTTTAAACTTCTCCTTGTAGAGCTGGTTTATCTCCTCCTCGGAGATGGCTCCCGATATTGCGTCAAAGATAACGACGTCAACGTCGGGGGGTGAGAGCGTTATCGCCTCTTCCGCGTTCTTTGCTGTAAAGACGTCGTGCTCGGAAAATACGTTTTCAAGACCGCTCACGAGGTTTTTGTCAAAAGAAATTATGAGAATCTTCATAAAAAACCCTCCTACTTATTTTCTAATTTACGTAGAACGTCATCAAGTAGCTCGTTGGCTTTTGATATGCTCTCTTCCTTAAGAATCCTCTGGGTCTTTAGGAGGAGGCGAAGGGCTTTGAGGGGTTTGAGTATCTCTTCTTTGTTTAGCTCCCGCTTTGGTGCGGAGGGTTTGAGAACCCTCACCTCCCTGAACTCGTTAACCGTAAGGTAGAAGAAGCTAATGTATATGACAAACGTAAAGGCGAGGAGGGCACCGAAGACGGGATTTGATACGAGGAATATGAGAAAGTCGTCAAGCGTAGCCCGCTTTATGTATACCTCAACCTCAAGAGCCCCGACCTTCTTCACCACGCCCTCGTATCGGGAGAGGTCCACGGGCTTTATCGCGTTTGCGCTCATGTAAAACTCCCCTCCCTTCCTTACCTTAAAGAGCATAAGCTCCGGGTATGGCAGGATTACGACCTTCCTTTCGGGTATAGCCATGAGTATGGTCGCGAGGTTTTGGGCTATCTTTTTGTCCCTGTCGGTTGTAAAGGCGGAGTAAGCGACGTAGAAGGAGGTCATGCTGAAGGCGAGGAGAAAGAGCCAGAGAGCTAAAAAGACTATTTTCTTCATCATCCCCCTCCGAGCGTGAGCTTCCTCACGAGAACCGAGGGTGAGCCCACGTTTCCGTAAAAGGTAAAATCACCGCCCACCTCCTCAACACCTCCGAGAAGCTCGGTTATGTTCCCCGCGACGGTTATACCTCTGACGGTTTTGTCCTTCTTCCCGTTCTTGTAAAGAACTCCCGCACACCCGAGTGAAAAATCACCCGAAATGGTGTCCACCGTGTGAAGTCCCATAACCTCAAGGACGAGGAAAACCTCCCCGTGTGAAGAGAGGAGTTCCTCAAGCGTAGCTTTACCGCCCTTCAGGAAGAAGTTCGTAGTCCCGGACGCGGGAAGTTCCCTATAGGAATCCCTTACGGAGTTCCCCGTCGGCTCTTGTCGGGATTTTTTCGCGGTGTATAGGCTGTGCAAAAAGCCCTTAAAAACTCCTTCCTCTATCACGTAGTTTTTCCTCGTCGGTATTCCTTCCGCGTCGTAAGGAGCGCTCGCAACACCTCCGGGGAGAGTCCCGTCGTCAATTATGCTTACCTTCTCGCTCGCAACCCTTTGCCCCATCTTGTCCTTGAACAGCGTCTTTCCCTTCACGTAGTAGTCCCCGAGGAAAAGGGGACTAAAGGCGTCAAGTAGCATCGCAAAGCTGTCCCTGAAGAAAACAACGGGCAGGCTTTTCGTCTCAAAGGGTGAGGGGTGGAGGAGGTTGACGCTCTTGAAGACCGCGTCTTTCACGAGCGCCTTGTAATCAAGCTCGGAGAGCCTCCTTGATGCCCTGAACTCCCAAGAAATTGCGCTGTCGTTCCCGTCGCTCGCGAGCGTAGCTATTGACGCGCTGTATACGGTTCCCCTGTAGGAAAAGTAAACTCCGAAGGAGTTCTTACTCTTTACTTCAAAGGCTGTTTCCGTAAGTGAGGACTTGCGAACGCCCTTTATGCGCGCGTCAAGCTCCTTGGCGTAGCGCTCCATCTCAATAGGTATGTTTATCTTCTCATCAAGACTCCTTGAGAGACCCTCCTCGTCGTATACCGAGTCCCCTCCGGGGGGGAGAAGCTCGCGGACAAAGTCGTTCCCCTCGTCCTGCTCCTGCAATTCGCACATCTCCATAGCCTTCAAGACCGCGTCCCTTATCTCCTCTTCTCCTATAAAGGATGAGTAGGCAAACCCGAGTTTTTTGTCCTTCAGGACGCGTATACCGAGCCCGTGCTCCTCCGATGAGGATATATTCTCAACCTCTTGTGAGGTTACCTCTATCTTTAACTTTTTCTTCCTTTCGTAGAAGATTTCATACTCGTAACCGCTCTTTAGGTATTTTTTAACGAGTTTTTCTATGTCTTCCATACAGTAGAATTTTAGCTTACCCCTCTTCGCGCTTCTTCATTTTGGCTTTTCTCTTACGAAGACGCTCCTCCCTGAGGCGCTCCTTCAGTGTTTTCGGTCTCGGTCTTTTCTCACCTTTGCCCTCTTGAGCGCTCAGAGAAGCGCTTCTCATCATCTCCTCGTGCTTCTTTTCCTCCTGTTTCTCAATCTCTTGTATCTCTTGCTCGGACTTTACTTGAACGCTGAAGAGCGTGGAAAGGGTCGTGAGCTTTACCCTTTCCATCATATCCTCAAAAAGTTCATAAGCTTCCTTCTTATACTCTATGAGCGGGTCTCTTCCCGCGTATCCCCTGAGGTATATACCCTCCTTGAGCTTGTCAAGTGTGTGGAGGTGCTCCCTCCAAGCGTTGTCAAGGATGTTAAGAAGTATCAGTCTCTCAAGCTCGCGCATAGCGGTCGGGCTACCGAGCTCCCTCTCCTTCTCCTCGTAGAGCTTCAGAAGCTCCTCGTATAGTTTTTCTTTTAGCTCCTCTTTGTCCCTTACCTGCGGTAGTTTTACCTCTTTCCCGGTAAGTTCCCGCAGGAATTCCTCAAGCGCGGATGTATCCCAAAGTTCGGGGTCTTCTTCGGGAAGGAGTTCCTCTACTTTTCTGTCCACTATGTCCTTCAGGAAGCCCTTTATCGTTTCCTTTATGTCTTCCTCCTCAAGTATTTGTCTTCTGAGCGTGTATACGACGTCCCTCTGGGTGTTCATAACGCTGTCAAACTCGTAAAGGCGTTTCCTTATCTGGAAGTTTTGGGCTTCTACGCGTTTTTGGGCGTTTTCAAGGGCTTTGCTTACCATCCTGCTCTCTATGGGCTCACCGCGTTCTATCTTGAGCATGTCCATTAATTTGCTTACCCTGTCTCCACCGAAGAGCCTAAGGAGGTCGTCCTCAAGCGAGACGATAAACCTGCTCTCACCGGGGTCTCCTTGTCTTCCCGCCCTCCCGCGGAGTTGGTTGTCTATCCTCCGAGACTCGTGTCTCTCGGTTCCTATCACCAAAAGCCCGCCGAGCTTTAAGACCTCTTCTTTCTCCTTTTCGGTAATCCTGTAGGCTTCCTTAAGGGCTTCTTTGAACTGCTCCTCGCTCGCCTCTTCGGGGTCTATACCCTTTTGCTTTAGCATCTCCCTCGCGAGGTAGTCGGGGTTTCCCCC
>JAADEK010000008.1 GCA_013153455.1 Aquificota bacterium | reverse complement strand
ATAGGAAAAAAAGGACAACGCCTCAAGGAGATAGGGAAGAAAGCGAGAGAGGAGCTTGAGCTCATGCTCGGGAGACCCGTATACCTTGAGCTCTGGGTAAAAGTGGTTCCCGAGTGGAGGAGAAGACCCGAATACATAAGGATGCTCGGCTACTCGTTCTGATATAAATCATAGAGAAGGTGAGAAAACCCAATATCATTTTGGTAGCGAAAAAGGAGTCCTTATTGAAATTTCTTCTCAGAAAGGAATAATTTTCAGGAGGTAAGGAGATGAGTTGGATGCTCAGGACGGTGATACTCTTGGGAGTCCTGACGGGTCTCTTGATGGCTATAGGCGGTCTTATCGGCGGGACAGCTGGTATGCTCGTTGCGCTTATCGTTGCGGGCTTTATGAACTTCATCAGCTACTGGTTCTCGGACAAGATAGTCCTCTCAATGTATGGAGCGCGCGAAATCCCCTACGAGGAAGCTCCTTGGCTTCACGAGATGGTTGAGGAGCTCGCGACGCGCGCAAAGATGCCAAAACCCCCCATATACCTCGTTCCCATGGAGCAACCAAACGCCTTCGCAACCGGAAGGGGTCCGGGGCACGCCGCGGTAGCAGTCACGCGCGGGATACTTGAAATTCTTGACAGGGAAGAGCTAAAGGGCGTGTTGGCGCACGAGCTTGCGCACATAAAAAACAGGGACGTTCTCGTAGCCACGATAGCGGCGACCATAGCGGGAGCCATAGGATTCCTCGCAAACATGGCTCAGTGGGCTCTCTTTTTCGGAGGGTTTAACAGGGACGAAGAGGAGGAAGGCTCGGGCTTTGCGGAAATCGTGGGCGCGCTCGTGATGATAATCATCGTCCCCATCATAGCGACGATAATCCAGCTCGCCATATCAAGGGCGAGGGAATACCTCGCGGACGAAACGGGAGCGAAGATATGCGGATGCCCCGTAGCCCTCGCCAGAGCGCTCAAAAAAATAGAGGAATACGTTACGAAGATACCCGCCCAAGTCAACCCCGGAACCGCTCACCTCTTTATAGAAAACCCCCTAAAGGGTAGCGGACTGCTTGAACTCCTCTCAACACACCCCCCGACCGAAAAGCGCATAGAGCGCCTGTGCCAGCTCGCAAGAAAGATGGGGCAAGAATGTATAATCTAATAAATGCTAAAGCTTTTCGTAATCAGGCACGCGGAGAGCGAATGGAACCCCGTAGGGAGGTATCAAGGACTCCTTGACCCCGACCTCTCGGAGAGGGGAGTCAAACAAGCGGAGCTCCTCGCAAAAGCCCTGAAAGGGGAGGGCATCTCCGCCCTCTTCTCCTCCCCCCTTACGAGAACGCTGAAAACCGCGAAGATAATAGGAAAGGAACTCGGACTTGAGCCCGTAGTTGACGAAAGGCTAAGGGAGATAGACCACGGGGAGTGGTCGGGTCTCCTCGTTGATGAGGTAAAGGAAAGGTTTCCCGAGGACTTTGAGAAGTGGTTGAAGGAACCCCACGAGGTTAAGTTCCCGAAAGGGGAGAGTCTGAGGGAGGTTTTTGAACGCGTTCAGGATTTCCTGCGCTTCTTGCTTGAAAATTACAACGAGAAAACGGTCGCGCTCGTCTCGCATACGGTCCCCATACGGTGCCTCTACTGCGCGGTTCTCGGTATAGACCTCTCAAAGTTTTGGAGCTTCGGGTGCGATAACGCGTCCTACTCGGTGGTATACTTGGATAATGATGGGAGGAACGTGCTTCAGAAGTTAAACATCACCTGCCATCTGGGGGACTTGTATGTTGAAGCCCATAAGGCTCTTTAGTATCCTTCTGCTCCTCGCCCTCTCCTTTCCCCAAGAGCTCCAAAAACAACTCACGCTAAAGGTAAAGGTTCAAGAGGAGATAAAGGTTCAAAAACCACCCATCTACGTGCCAGACAAGCTCTCTTATAGGGTCAAGCAAATAGAAAGGAAGAACCTTCTCGGTAGGCTCCTTGAACCCCCGAAGGAGCTTGAGGAAGCCCCCCTATACGTTCCGAAAGAGGGCGGGTGCGGTGCCCCGAAGGACCTAAACCTCTACAAGAAAGGTGTTGAGAACTACGTTCAGGGGAAGCTCCTCTCCGCGGAAAAAGCCCTGAAAGACCTCCTCGCTATACCGGGCTCCCAATGGGCTGAGCCCGGGAAATACGTCCTCGGTCTTATATACTACAAAACGGGAAGGGAAGAGGAAGCCCTCAGACTCTTTGAGGAAGCCTGTAACTCAAATCATATATACACACAACCCGCGTGTGAGAGCTTTTACGCCCTATACTTTAAGCTCTTCAAAAAGCCCTACAAAACGAGCGAACCCCTCCTTTGGAGATACGTCTACCTCATAGGTGCAAAGAACCGCCTCCCCGAAAGACCCATACCCGACTGCTCGCGCTACACCTTTAAAAACTACTGTAGGTATGTAAACGACTTTATACTCGGGAGGGAAAACGTCCACTACCCCGAAAGCACCCTCGCGAGAAAGGCTCTAAAGCTCTACCTTGAGGGAAAACTTGATGAAGCAAAGAAGATACTCCTAAAACTCAAGGACAAGCTCCTTCCCTACAGGGACGTTATAATCTACTACCTCGCCCTCATTGAGCTTGAGCAGGGAAACGTAAAGAAGGCGATAGATTACGCCCTTTTGCTTGAGAGCATGAACCCCGAGCTGGCCCAGTCGCTCTACAGGGCGATATTCGTAAAGAACCCCGACATAGCGGACTACGTCTACGAAAAGACAAAAGACCCTTGGGTATACAAGTTCGCGGGTATAAAGGCTTACAACGAGGGGAGATACGAGGAAGCCCTGAGGTATTTCGTAAAAGCTGGGGATTACCTATACGCAGCATACTCCGCTATAAGGCTCGGGGACTACGAGAAGGCTTACGAGCTCCTCCAAAAGGTTCAAAAAAAGGACAGGGAATACTACGCCCTTTTACTTGAGGTTCTCTACAAACTCGGTAAAGACGAAGAGATGCTCAAGGTCCTTTCCGAGATTCAAAACCTTTACCCGGACCTTTGGAGGGAATACTACGGCTGGTATCTCTTCAAACAAAAGAGATGGGATGAAGCGAAGGAATACTTCCAAAATCCCTACTACAGGGCTATAGCCCTATTCAATGCGGGGAAATACGAGGAGGTCATAGAGGAACTAAAGGGGGACGACTCGTATGAGGCGCGCATACTCAAGGCAAAGGCTGCGATAGCCCTCGGGAAAGGGGGTCTCGCGAGGAGGTTCCTCTACAACGAAACGCCGGAAGAAATTTACCTGACGGGTCTGAGCTACTTCATAGAGGGCAACTACAGGGCTTCAATACCTTACTTTGAGAAGATAGTAAACGACGAGGAGTTCGGAACGAGAGCCTTAACAAAGCTCGCGGACGCATACTACAACCTCGGGGAAAAGGAAAAGGCGAGGACGCTCTACAAGCTCATACTCCAAAAGCACAAAGACAGCAAGGAAGCCCTCATAGGTATAGCACAAATAGAGGCTGAGAACCCTTCGGGTGAACTTGAGAAGATAGTAAAGGAACTTCAAAGGAAGAACCCCAAAAGCCCGCTCCTTCCCGAGCTTCAACTCAAACTCGCGGAACTATACGCGAAGGAGGGAAGGAAGGTAGAAGCGGAGTTTATCCTGAGGAAACTCGTGAACAACCCCGAGTATCGTGAGAGGGCTATGCTTCTTCTCGCGCGCGTCACGGACGACAAGAGGGAAAAGGAGAAGATACTTTTGAACCTCCTCAAATCAAAGGACAAGCTCATACGGGAAGAGGCTTTCCGTGAGCTTTCGCGCCTTTACGAAGAAGAGGGAGAACTCCTGAAACTCGCCCGCCTCCTTGAAAGACGCTCGGACAAAGAGAAGATAAAAGCGATAGAGATATACCTAAAGCTCGGGAAGGTAAGGGAAGCGGAAAGGCTCTTTTCACAGCTCGTGAAGAAATACCCGAAATCCGAGGAGCTAAAGGAACTCGCCCTGAAGCTCTACGAAAAGACGAAGAAGCTCTCTTACCTAAAGCTCGCATACACGAGCACAAGACCGGAGGTATTCCTGAAGGCTTCTTATTACCTCGGGGTTTACTACTACGACAAGGATAAGAAGAAGGCGCTTGATTACCTCCTTGAGGTCGTTTTGAGCGACAGGAAAGACCTTCCCTTCTACAAGCGCGCGGTGTTCCTGAGCGCTCAGATACTCAAAAGCATGGGCGCAAAGAAGGACGCGTCTTGCATACTTGAAAAGTTAAAGGGTCTTGAGCTTGAAAGTTGGGAGAGGGAAAAAGTTTTAGAATTAAAGAAGGGGCTACCCCCCTGCGGAGGGTAAACGATGGACTTCCTCTTTGAGTGGATTCAGAAGGGGGGGATAGTGATGTATCCCCTCCTTCTTTTGTCCCTTCTCTCGTGGTATATCATCCTTGAGAGGGCTATGAACCTGAGACTAAAGAACTTCCTCCCCCCGAACCTCAACGAGCTGAAGATGCTCATACAAAAGGGTGATTACGAGAGCGCGCTTAAGGTAGCGAGCGTCGTTGAGCACCCCTTCACGAAAGCCCTTTCCGTCGTCCTTGACGAATACCTCAAGGGAAGAAGAGAAAAGGGTTACCTGATTCAGCTCATGGAGAGCGAGCTTGCCCCCCTCGTTCCGAAGGTTGAAAAGAACCTACCCCTCCTTTCCACCACCGCGTCCGTCGCCCCGCTTTTAGGACTCTTCGGGACCATTACGGGGCTTATAAAGGTGTTTCAAGCTTTCGCGATAAGCGGTGAGGAAGCCATACAACTCCTCGCGCGCGGAATCAGCGAGGTTCTCGTCGCAGCTGCGACGGGTCTCGGCGTCGCGATACCAGCCTTCGTCGCTTATTGGGTCTACAGGATGGTAGGAAACGGTATCCTTGACCGCGTCTCGGAGGAAGCCCGCCAGATTATAAACTACTTGGAGTGATGGTATGAACCTCAGAAAGCGCATAAGGTTCAGGGAAGAAGAGAGGGCTTACATAGACGTCGTTCCACTCGTTGATACCCTTCTGGCGGTTTTTCTGTTCCTCGCGGTTCTCGCCTTCAGGAGTCCCGAGACCTTCATAGCGGTTAAACTCCCCCTCTCGGAGACCGGGCAAAAGGCAAACATAACCGCGCTGAAGGTCCAAATAACGAAAGAAGGTCGTATCATGCTCTTCGGAAAGCCAATCGGGGAGGATGAGCTTTCGCGCGTAATCTCGGAGAAAAAGCCTACGCATATAATCCTTGAGGCGGACCAAGACACACCCCACAAGTTCGTCGTCAAGGTAATGGACATCGCAAGAAAGAGCGGTGTTGAGAACCTCGTCATAGCGGTCAGGAAAAAGAGATGAGCTTCACCCTCAAGAAGCTCATCGCATACCTCATACTTCCCCCCGGTATATTCATCCTGAGCTTTCTTCTTGTTTACCTCCTTTCAAGGAAAAAGCTCGTGAGATTCATATCCCTTTCCTCCGCCCTTTCTTTGTATCTCCTCTCAATAGAACCCGTAAAGGATGCCCTCTTTTACCCCCTTGAGTCGCCCTACTGGGACAAAAAGCCCGAAAGCGCGGATGCGATAGTTATACTCGGCGGGGGCGCATACAACAACGGACGACTTAAGCCCTCTTCTTACAGGAGGCTCGTCGCTGGATTCCTGCTCTACAGGAAGCTGAGGGTTCCCCTCATCGTTTCCGGGGGCGCTTCCCTCGGTTCAATACCGGAGGCGGAGGAGATGAGGGAACTCCTTCGGGCTTTCGGCGTTCCGAGGGATATGGTTTTTGCGGAATTGAGGAGCACGGACACCGCGCAAAACGCGCGGTTCGTAAAGGAAATCTGTAAGAAATTGGGTTGTAAAAGGGTAGCGCTCGTCACATCCGCCTTTCACATGAAAAGGGCGCTCTCGCTCTTCAGGAGAGCGGGGCTTGACGCGGTTCCCGCACCTACGGACTTTCGCTTTGAGGGAAGGTATAACCTATACAGCTTATTCCCCAAATACAGCGTTCTTTACGACAGCTCAACAGCGGTAAGGGAGTATCTGGCGCTCCTCTTTTACAAGCTCAAGGGTCTTCTTTGAGCTTTTCGTAGACCTCCCTCACCTGCTCAAAGGTCTCCTTCAGGGTTTTTGTGTTGTCAATAACGAAGTCCGCGCGTTTTACCTTCTCTTCGGGGGGAAGCTGGAGGCGCCAGCGCCTCTCAAAGTCCTCCTCGCTCATGCCCCTCGCGAGCGCCCTTTTTTTACAAAGCTCGTAGGGCGCGTAAACCACGATTAGCTTGTCGTATCTGTCCGCGCTCCCCTTCTCAACGAGGAGTGAAGCCTCAAGTATAAACACATCCCCGTCCTTTAGCCTGCTTACGGTCTTTTCCACCTCCTCGTAAAGAGCGCCGTGGGTTATCCTCTCAAGCTCCGAAAGCTTCCCTTTGTCCGAAAAGACGATATCCGCGAGCTTCCTCCTGTCTATCTCACCCTCTGGTGTTAAAATCTCATTCCCGAAAAGTTCAAGAACCTCACGGTAGACCTTATGCCCCTTTCTGTAAAAGGAGTGGATTAATTTGTCCGCGTCAAGAACCCAAGCCCCGAGCTTTCTGAACATGTGCGCTACCGTAGACTTCCCGCTTCCTATGTTTCCCGTGAGACCCACGCGCTTCACACGCCCCACACACTTATCTTATACCTGTCCGCGAGGCTCAAGAAGCGCTCCTTTTCAACGATGTAAACCTTCCCAGCCTCAAGAAATAGAGCCTTCGCTTTGCTCCGTCTCATGACCTCAAGCGTCTCGGGACCCACCGTAGGGACGTCTATCCTGAAGTCTTGGGACTTTCTCGCAACCTTTACGACCACAAAATCCCCGCAGAGCTTCCCAGCCCTCGTTATGGTCTCCTGCGTTCCCTCCATAGCCTCAACCGCGACGACCGCCTTGTCCTTCACAACGAGCGTCTGCCCGACGTCAAGCTCCGCGACCTCCTTCGCAACCCGAAAGCCCCAAAGACCGTCCTCAAGAACATCGGAACTCGGCTCAACACGGTTCAAAAGACCCCTCCCCGCGAGTATGTGGGAAAGGTAGGGTCTCGGGTCGGGAAAGTCGTAACCCTTTTCCTTTAATAGATTTATGAACGCTCTTACGAGCGTTTGGGGTCTTTTGTCCGGAAGCGAGCGCAAAAAGGAAAGCGTCGTGAGGTCAAACCTGAGGATATCCGAGTATATAAGCCTGTGCTCAAACTTCCCCAGCAAGAAAATCCCTTTAACCCTTTCCTTTTCCAAAATCCTGAGTAGCTTCCCCAGACCCGTTATAGGGACGACGTAGTCCGTCTTTATGTCCGTTATGCGCTCAACGCCTATTGTGAGTATCTCCTCACCGCGCTCCTTTGCGGAGCGGAGAAGTTCCTCCGGAAGTTTACCCTTTCCCGCTATAAGGGCGAGCTTGGGCTTCACACCAAGATAAGAGTTTAAAATATTCATTGGTGCTTGGTGAGGTTGATATATTTATCAGCGCTAACGAGAGCCTCGTCTTTACGTTCGTCGTCTCGGGGGAGGACATAGTAGAGCTAAAAGTAGAAAGGAGGGGGAGAAGAAGTCAAACGGGTTCAATCTTTAAGGGTATCGTTAAGAACGTTTGCAACAGCCTTGACGGATACTTCGTTGACATAGGAACAGAAAAGGAAGCCTTCCTGCAGGACAGGAAACACTGCGAGGGGCTGAAGGTAGGCGATAAGGTGATAGTCCAGCTAAGGCGCGAAGACACCCCCCTCAAGGGGGCGAAGCTTACGTGTAAGGTAGCTCTCCCGGGAAAGTATATAATCTACTTTCCCACGCTCAAGAAACTAAAAGCTTCGGGGAAGATAAAGAACATACCCTTTACGGAGAGGCTCAAGGAGGTTCTTCGCGCCTCCCTAAACAGCTCCGAGGGCGTCATCATAAGAGCCTCCGCGGTTCGGGTGAGCGAGAGGGAAGTCCTTGAGGAGCTTGAGAAGCTCAGGAAGCTATGGGAGGGGATAAAGGAAAAGGCGAAGCGCGTCCAAAAGGGACTTCTTTACGAAGACCTCCCCGCCTTTGCGCGAGTGATTCGGGATTACTGGAGCTTCATAAGGGAGATATGCGTTGACAACGCGGAAATCTGGAAGGAGCTGATAAACATATTCGGGGATACCATAAAGACGAAGCTCCGCTACACCCAAAACCTTGACAAGCTCGGGAAGCTCTCCGTTTACCAACTCATATCAAGACTCTTTATGAAACACGTGTGGCTACAGGGAGGGGGCTTTATAGTTATTGAGCCGACGGAAGCGATGGTTGTCATAGACGTAAATACGGGAGAGGGGTGCGGGCACTCGCTTGAGGACAGCGCCCTTAGGACAAACATAAAAGCTTTGAAAGTCATAGCAAAACAGATAAAGCTCAGGAACCTATCGGGTATAATCGTGATTGACCTCGTTGACCTGAAGAGGGAAGAAGACAAGAGGAGGGTCCTTGAGGAAGCGAAAAGGATTTTTGAGAAGGAAAACCTGAGGGCGAAGGTATACGACATCACACGGCTCGGTCTTATGGAGATAACGAGAAAGAGGGACTCCGAGAGCGTTTACGAGGTTCTGGGGGAAAGCTGTCCCGCTTGCAACGGAACCGGAATCGTCAGGAGTAAGGACTACGTCCTTTACCTCATTGAGAAGGAGCTTGAGCAAAACAAGTGGAAGAGGGCGGAGATAAGGGTTCACCCGCGCTTGGCGGAGGACGTGAGGCGCCTTATAAGAAAGAAAAAGCTACAGGATTGGATTACCATAAAAGAAGTATGGACCGAAAAACCCGACTTTTTCACTATACTCTTTACGGACTACTGACCGCGCTCTTTCTCTACTCGTGCGCGCCTAAGTCCGAGGAAAGGAGGCGCGGATACGCGAAGGAGTTTTACACCGAAGGTCTCAGGGAATACAGAAAAGGGGACTGGGGGGACGCGAAGGTAAACCTTGAGAAGGCGCTCAGCTACATAGAGCACCTCACGCCGGAGCAGATAAAGACCGCGAAATACCTCCTCGTAAAGTCCGCATACTTAGACCGCAACTACATAGACGCGGTCGTTTACGCGGAGGATTTTCTCTCAAACTACCCCGGAAGCCCCGAAGCGGAGGAGGTCTTTTATATCCTCATAGACAGCCTCGTGAAGGTAGCGCCCGACCCCTACAGGGACCAAACCTACACGCTCAGGGCTATAGAGAAGGCAAAGGAGTTTATGACGCGCTACCCGAACAGCAGGTTCATAAGGAAGGTTGAGGAAGCGCTTGAGGAAGCAAACAGGAAGCTCGCCCTTCACGAGTATTACATAGCTAAGTTTTACGAGGAATACGGCTACCCCTACAACGCTTCGGTCCGCTACAGGGACGTAATCATAAACTTCCCTCAATACTTCTCCGAGGAGAGGCTCGCCTACCGCTACATAAAGAACCTTATTCTCACACCGAAACAGGTAAAAAAGGAGAAGGAGAAGATACAAAAGCTCATAAACGAAGCGAGGGAAAAGCTAAAGGAGGTAAAGAGCGAGGAGGAAAGGAGGGCTATAGAGAACCGAATAAGGTTCCTGAAAAAGGAAAT
>JAADEK010000076.1 GCA_013153455.1 Aquificota bacterium | reverse complement strand
GTCGTTCTCTCAAAGACTCACGAACTAAAAAAACTCCTGAGGAAGGCTCGGCTGAAGACGGTTTGTGAAGAGTCAAGGTGTCCGAACATATCTGAATGTTTTTCAAACAATACAGCGACGTTTATGATTCTCGGAAATAGGTGCACGAGAAGGTGCGCTTTTTGCAACGTAAATAAAGGTTCTCCCCTCGCGCCGGACCCAAAAGAGCCTTACCGTCTTCTTTGGGCGGTCAGGGCGCTTAACCTAAAATACGTCGTCATTACCTCGGTGACGCGGGACGACCTTCCCGATTACGGCGCGGGACACTTCGCAGAATGCATAAAAGTTTTAAAAGAAAACATACCGGGCGTTCGCGTAGAGGTTCTCATACCCGACTTTAGGGGAGACAAAAAAGCCCTTGAAACCGTTTTAAAAGAAGAACCTTCGGTTCTTAACCACAACGTTGAAACCGTAAAACGACTATACCCGGTAGTTCGCAAGGGAGCAAACTACGAGAGGAGCCTAAGAGTTTTAAAACTTTCTAAAGAAATCGCTCCTCACATAACGACAAAATCCGCCCTAATCCTGGGCTTTGGTGAAACAAAAGAGGAAATAATCAAAACGATGGAAGATATAAGGAAAACGGGATGCGATATACTCGTCGTTGGGCAGTATTATCAACCATCTCTATCCCACCACCCGGTCGTAAAGTATTACTCCGAAGAAGAGTTTAAAGAGATTGAGGAGATAGCATACGAGATGGGTTTTAAGTTTGTTGTGAGCGCGCAAAACGCCAGAAGCTCTTACCGCGCGCTTGAAAGCTTCTCAAGAACGTAGCGCTCCTTTCTATAAAACTCCTCCGCTTCCTTTCCCCCCTTCTCGTGGTCATACCCCAGAAGGTGAACTATACCGTGAACCAGTAGGCGCTTTACCTCCTCTTCCAGGGAATGACCGAGCTCTTTTGCCTGCCTTTGTGCTGTGTCTTGGGAAATCACAACGTCCCCTAAAATCTTATACCCGTTTGCTTCCTCACCGAGGGGAAAGGAGAGAACGTCAGTCGGTCTGTCTTTGTTTCTGTAGACCTTGTTTAGCTCCCTTATCTCCTCATCGTCGGTTATGTATACTGAAAGCTCAACACCCTTAAGACCGAGCGCGGAAAGCGCTCTCCGCGCCCAGTCCTCAATCACCTTCTTCCTTACCTTTCTCTTCCTTAGCTTTACCAGAACCCTGTTGTCTTTGCTTTTCATACTTCTCATAAGCGTTTATTATCTTCGCAACTATCGGGTGACGAACGACGTCCTCTTGTTGGAAGAATACAAACTCTATACCCTCAATTCCCTTCAATATCTCCATAGCTTCAACGAGTCCCGATTCCTTCTTCTTTGGAAGGTCTATCTGGGTGACGTCACCCGTTATGACCGCCTTTGAGCCGAAGCCTATACGAGTGAGAAACATCTTCATCTGCTCACGCGTAGCGTTCTGAGCTTCATCAAGGATGATAAAAGCGTCGTTGAGGGTTCTTCCGCGCATGAAGGCGAGGGGAGCTATCTCTATTATGTTCCTCTCAAGCATGTAGTCCGCCTTATCGTAATCAACCATGTCGTATAGAGCGTCGTAGAGGGGTGTGAGGTATGGGTGAACCTTTTCCGCTATAGTTCCGGGGAGGAACCCGAGCTTTTCTCCCGCCTCAACCGCGGGACGCGTCAAGATAATCTTGTTTACCTTTCCCTCCTTCAGGTGCTGAAGAGCCATAGCCATGGCGAGGTATGTCTTTCCCGTTCCCGCGGGACCAATCCCGAAAACTATATCATTCTTCTTTATCGCGTTTACGTATCTCTTTTGTGTCTCCGTTTTTGGGACTATCGCCTTTTTGCGGTGGGTTATGAGGATAACCTCTTCCTCAAGCTCTTCCTCGCTTTTTCCTTCTTGCTTTTCTATCTCGTAAGCTTCTATGCTCTTTAGGAACTCCTTGGCGTATTGTCTTACCTCCTGAGCGGTAAGCTTCTCGTGCTGGAGACGTTTTAAGACCGCCTTAAGGAAGTTCACGAAGTTCCTAACCTTCTCCTCATCCCCCTTTACGATAAGCTCCGTTCCTCGGGGAACGATACGAACGTCAAAGAACTTCGTAAAGAACTTTATGTTCTCGTCTCCCCTTCCTACGATTGCGTAAAACTTCTCGTCGTATTTCCCGAGGTCTATCCTCTCTTCGCTGAGAACCTTTTCCATGTATATTAATTTATTTAAAAAGGCGTTAAAAATCATTTATAATATGCATTTCGCAAAATCCGAACGGAGGTGATGGGTTGGAACTGCTACAGCGCATAGCGAGTGAGGTTCACGCGGAGACGAACGTAAGGCTCCACGCGAGGAATGTTGAGCGCGTCCTTCAGGCACTTCTCAAAACGGGGGACTTTTGGAAACTCGTTGATTACTCGGACTTGCCCGTTCCCGCAGCTTCCGGAATCGTAAAGAAGCTCATAGCGGAGGGCTACGCCTTTATTGACGAAAACGAAAACATACTCCTTACGCAAAAGGGCTGGGACCTCGTAAAGGAGCTGGGGATTGAACCCTTTGAAGACCATTCGTGCAAAGCGTGCGAAGGAAGGGGTATACCTTTTTACGACGATAAGGAACTATACAGAACATTCGTTGAGATAGCAAAAGACAGACCCGCACCCGTCCAGCAGTATGACCAAGGGAGCGTAACGCCCGAGACGACAGTCTCACGCGTCCTTTTCTTGGACAGCAGGGGAGACCTCAGGGGCAAGGAAATTATCGTTATGGGAGCGGAGGACGACCTTACGGGACTCGCCATAGCCCTCACACGAAAGGCTAAGAGGGTCGTGATAATAGACATAGACGAGAGACTCATAGAGTTTGACAACAAGGTGATAAAGGAGCTCGGTATAGAAAACGCGACCGCAATGGTCTGGGACCTCAGGAACCCCTATACGGAGGACTTTTTGGGAAAGTTTGACGTCTTCATAACCGACCCCCCCGAGACCTTCGCAGCGTTCAGGGCGTTCATAGGCAGGGGAATAGCGACGCTGAAGGATGCGGGTTGTTCGGGTTACTTCGGGCTTACGCTGAGGGACAGCTCCATCTTCCGCTGGAAGGAGTTCCAAGAAACCCTCATAAACGAATACGGCGTAGTGATTACGGATATCATTCAGGACTTCAATCACTACATGAACTGGGAGTATCACCCCCAAACGCGCGCAGCCCAAATAGCGCCCGTAAAGCGCAACCCGACAGATATATGGTATCGCTCCGCTTGGTATAGGATAGAAACCCTCCCGGGCTTCAAGCGTTGGAACGAACCTATCTCGGACGAGGTGTTCTACCTTGATGAGGAAGGCTCTACTACTTAGTTCCCTCCTTTTTTCCCTCCTTTCCTTTCCCTCCTCATACTACAGGTGGGATATAACACCGGACCCTAACATCTTTGAGTTTGAGGAAGAGCTTGATGCGGAACTGAACGTAACGATTCAACCAAAGAGCGTATACGACGAAATGATAAAGAACGTAAAAACACCCCAAGATGCAAGACCGAGTATATGGCCAGTTGTGGGCGTTGTTACCTCTCACTTCGGTTGGAGGAGGATAGGGAGGTATAAGGAATTCCACGCGGGGATAGATATAGCAGCGCCAACGGGAACGCCCGTAGTTGCGACCGCGGACGGCGTTGTCCTCTTCAGCGGTTACGTGAGGGGATACGGTTATGTGGTCGTCATATACCACGGATACGGCTTTACTACCCTTTACGCTCACCTTTCGGGAAGGGAGGTAAGAACGGGGGAGCACGTAGCTAAGGGTAAGGTGATAGGTTACGTGGGAGCGACCGGAAGAACCACGGGCTCACACCTGCATTACGAGGTCATAAAATACGGAATCAGGCAGAACCCTATACTCTACTTGCCCTAAGCGAGTCCTCTCTTCTTTAGCTCGTCCTCGTATATCCTCCTCCAGAGGATGTTCCACTCGGGACTTCCCTCAAGTATATCCCGTGAGTATTTCCTTATGCGCCTGCGAACCTCCCTCTCTATTTCTTCCTCTATCTTTACCGCTCCCATAACGAGCTCCCTTATCTTCCTCCTTATCACGGGAGGGTCTTCGTAAATCTCAACCGTGTCGTCGGTCATTATCAATTCCATAATCCTGTTGATTATCTGGTTTAGTCTTTCCCTCCTGTCTATGTTTATGTTCATCTCCTCCGCGAGTTTCCTCTTTACCGCCAGAAAGGCGGTCCTGTAATCTATGTTTTCCTTCTCAAGTATGTCTATGTTCTGTTTTAGAACTTCCTTTGCCCTCTCCTCAAGCTGTTTTTCCTCTTCTTCCGCTTCCTTGAAAATCTTTACTATCTTCCTTTTGAATAAAAAGGGGTCTTCAAGTTCAAGTATCTTCTCCCTGTTTGCGAGCTCCTCTACTATACTCTCCCCTATCGCCTCTACAAGCCTCTCAGGTAACCTCATTATAAAAACATTATACACATTCTCATTAAAGGAAACTTTCCAGTAAATTCCTTACTTCTTCTGTATATTCCCCCGTTTTTTTGTTTATTATTAAGGGCTTATCGCACTCAAGCCCCCCTCCGACGTTTTTTATACCCGTGACGATACCGAGTCTCGCCCTCTTTTCCTCAGTCGGGTAAACGAGAGAAAGGAATCTCGGGTAAACCTTACTCTCACCCATCACTAAAAAGCTCTCGTAAAGTCTGAAGCTCGGGATGAGGAGGTTCATGTATCCCCCGTCCCTCAGGAGGTATCCTCCCGCTTTTATAAAGTCTTTTAAGGTTCCTCTCGTCTCAAAGTGGTAAGGATTGGGGTTTTTTGTGAAATTAGGCGGGAAAAAGGGGGGATTCGTAATCACGACGTCAAAGGAGCCTTTTTTAAAAATCTCATCAACCTTTCTCACGTCTCCCTCAACGACGGTGATGAGGTGTGAAAGCTCGTTCAGCTCAACGTTTTTCTTGAGAAGCTCAAGCATGCGCCTGTCAAGCTCAAGGGCGACAACCGGAACTTTATACTTCTTAGCTATCGCTATGGAAAGAAAACCGAAGCCCGCCCCGAGGTCTATCACACGGGAGCTTCTCTTTACGCCCCTTATACGGGAAAGGAAAAGGACGAGGTCAACCGAGACGCGATGCTCGGGCGGTTGGTATAGTTTTATCTTCCCGCGGAAGAAATCAAACGGGCGGTCTGTTGTATTTCTCAACGAGCTCAAGGAGTATACGGGCTTTCTCCGCTATCTTCTCCCACTCCTTGTATTCGTCAAGCGTCTGGGCGGTTGCCTTTTTCCTTACCGCCTTTTCAAACTCCTCTTTTAGTTTTGAGGGCGGGGGTAACTTCCCGAGCTCGTATCCCTCTTCCGTGAGGATGAGAACCTTCTTGGGTGTGACGTCAAGGACGCCGTATGTCACGACTATACCGTTCTTGTCGTCCCCGTTGAAGTATACAAGTCCGGGCTTCAGAAGCGTCATCAGATACATGTGGTCTTCAAGTATGCCTACCTCACCCTCCACCGTGGGGACGTTTACGCTCTCAACCTGTCCCGCGTAAAGCAGACCCTGAGGGGAAGCTATCTCAACCTGTATCATAATTAAGTATTATAAGCAAAGGTATAATAATGATATGAAAAAGAGGAAAGACGCTCAGAGCGTTTCCGAGTATACCGCCCAAGCTATAAAGGCGGTTTCCGGGCTTGAGCACGTTCGCCTGCGCCCCGCGATGTATATAGGGGACGTGGGCGAGCGGGGTCTTCACCACCTTATCTGGGAGATACTTGACAACGCGGTTGACGAAGCGGTAGCGGGCTACGCAAAGAACATATCCCTCACCATACACCACGACAACTCGGTTACGGTTGAGGACGACGGGAGAGGTATACCCGTTGACATACACCCCGAAACGGGAAAGCCCGCGGTTGAGATGGTATTTACGATGCTCGGGGCGGGGGGAAAGTTTGAGAAGAAGGTATACCGCTACTCGGGGGGTCTTCACGGGGTCGGGGCTTCCGTGGTGAACGCCCTTTCCGAGTGGCTCGTCGTTGAGGTATACAGGGACGGGAAGATATACAGGATGGCTTTCAAGAGGGGAGAGGTGGTTGAGCCCCTGCACGTCGTGGGCGAGACGAAAAAGAGGGGAACGAAGGTATCCTTTAAGCCCGACCCCGAGATATTTGAAACCACGGAGATAAAGTTTGATATAGTTGAGAAGCGCATAAGGGAGCTTGCTTATCTGAACCCGGATGTGAAGTTTGAGCTGACGGACGAGCGCCTCGGGAAGCACCTCGTCTACAAGTTTGAGAAAGGCATAGAGGAGCTCGTAAGATACCTCAACGAGGGAAAGGAACCCCTCTTTGAGGACATAATCCGCATACAAGGGGAAAAGGAAGGAGTAATCGTTGACATAGCCTTTCAGTATGTGAAGGATTACAAAGAAAGGATAGAGAGTTTCGTGAACAACATAAAAACCGTTGAGGGAGGGACTCACGTCACGGGATTTCGCTCAGGGCTCTCAAAGGCTGTGATAAGGATGGCTCAAGGTCTGAAGCTCTCAAAAGACCTAAAGAAGAGCTTCACGGGTGAGGACGTGAGGGAGGGTCTTACCGCGGTCGTCGCTTGTAAGGTTCCCAACCCCCAATTTGAGGGACAAACGAAGACAAAGCTCGGGAATCAGAACGTAAAGAAGATAGTAGAAAGCATCACATACGACTACCTGACCACGTTCTTTGAAAAGAGGAGGGATATACTAAAGGCGATAGTAGAGAAAGCGATAGAGGCTGCCCTCGCGAGAGAGGCTGCGAGAAAGGCAAAAGAACTGGTGAGGAGGAAGTCCCCGCTTGAGGAGGGGGTTCTCCCGGGGAAACTCGCGGATTGCTCCGAGAAAGACCCCGCGAAGTGTGAGATATTCCTCGTTGAGGGGGATTCCGCGGGCGGTTCCGCAAAACAGGCGAGAGACCGAAGGTATCAGGCTATACTCCCCTTGAGGGGGAAGATAATAAACGTTGAAAAGGCTCGGGTTGATAAGGTTCTCTCAAACGAGGAGATAAAAGCTATAGTTAGCGCGCTCGGTTGCGGTATAGGTGAGGACGTAGACCTCAAGCGCCTCCGCTACCACAAGATTATCCTCATGACCGACGCGGACGTTGACGGCTCGCACATACGCACCCTCCTCCTTACGTTCTTCTACCGCTTCATGCCAAAGCTCGTTGAGGAGGGCTACGTCTACATAGCGGAACCACCCCTATACAGGGTGAAGAAAGGAAAGAAAGAGATATACATAAAGGACGACAAAGAGTTTGAGCAGTTTCTCCTGAGGGAGATAAAGGAAAAGGGTAAGCTCGTTGACGCGCACGATATAGAGTATAAAGGCGATGAACTCGTCAGGCTCCTTATACGCATAAAGGACTACGAGGACGCATACAGGGCGCTCGTGAAAGCGAAGGGAGAGGATATAGTGAACTTCCTCCTCACCCATAGGGTAAAAGAGGAAGACCTGAGGAGTCCCGCGAAGGTAAAGGAGATAGTTGAACTGCTCTCTCGCGACCTTCCCGATTACCGGGTTGATACGCGATACAACGAGTATGAGGGAGCCTACGACATCATACTCTACGACGACAAGCTCGGAACAAAAACGGTCATAGACGCTAACTTCCTCTCCTCCCTCTCCTACAGGGAGGTGATGGAGGGTATACACGTCCACCTCCCCGCGGACGTAATCCTTGACAAAAAGAGCAAAAAAGCGGGAACGCTTTGGGAGATTTACGAGGGCTTTATGGAGCTTGCGCGCTCGGGTATGGAGGTTCAAAGATACAAGGGACTCGGTGAGATGAACCCCGAGCAACTCTGGGAAACCACGATGAACCCAGAAACGAGAAGGCTCAGGCGCGTGAAGATAGAGGACGCGGCGGAAGCGGACCGCATCTTCACTATCCTCATGGGAGAGCAAGTAGAGCCGAGGAGGGAGTTCATAGAGGAGTATGCCAAGGAGGTAAAGCACTTAGATGTTTAAGCGCGTCCTCCTCGGCTTGGACGGCTCCCCCTCCTCCCTTACGTGCGCAAGATACGCCTTTGAGCTTGCGAAAAGAGTAAAAGCTCCCCTCGTCGGGATATTCGTTCTTGACGAGAGCCTCCTTGATGAGTCCCTTCTTCGCGAGCTTTCTTACGCCCTCGGTTTTGAATACTCACCGGGCGTATCGGAGCACGTGAGGGAGCACCTTGAGAAGCAAGCGGACGGGCTCCTTCGCGCCCTTGCGGAGGAAGGAAGGGAGAGGAGCGTCCCCGTCTCCTTGGTTCAGCTCTACGGAATACCTTGGGAGGAGATACTATCGGAAGCGGACCCCGCGGACATCATCTTCGTCGGCAAAAAGGGGAAAAAGATGAAGAAAGGAAAAAGACCCGGGACCAACACGCTCAACCTCGCGAAAAATGCCCCCTGCCCCGTCTTCGTATTCCCAAAGAGTGAGAAAGACCCCGGGAGGGTTTACCTCATAGGAAAGGACAACGGTGATATTTCAAAACTTATCCGGGAAACATACGGGTGGGAGACGGTAGAGAAGGAGGAAGGGCTTGAGGAGGCTTTCCTCCTCGATGAGCCTGTCCTTGTTCTGAGGCGGGGATGAGGGCTTATCTCGTCGCGAGCGACGAATACAAAAGGTATCGCTACCCTAAGAATCACCCCCTCAGGATACCGCGCGTTTCCCTCCTCCTTTCCTTCCTGAGGGCTATGGGACTTGTAGAGGAAGACGAGCTTATAAAAAGCAGGAGGGCTACGCGTGAGGAGCTTCTCCTCTTTCACGACGAGGACTACATAAACGCGCTCGCGCAAGCGGAAAGTTGCCTGTGCGTTCCAAAAGGGGCGAGGGAAAAATACAACATAGGGGGATACGAAAACCCAGTCTCACCCGCTACCCTCAGCGGTTCCGCGCTCGCGACCGGCTCAACCCTTCAGGCTATTGACGCGTTCCTTGAAGGAAACGTAGCCTTCAACCCCGCGGGAGGTATGCACCACGCGAAGAAGGACAAAGCGGGCGGGTTTTGCTTCATAAACGACCCCGCGGTCGGTATAGAATACCTCAGGCGAAAGGGCTTCAACAGAATACTCTACGTTGACCTTGACGCTCACCACTGCGACGGCGTTCAAGAAGCTTACTACGACACCGACGAGGTTTTCGTTCTCTCACTTCACCAATCACCCAAATACGCCTTTCCGTTCAAAACAGGATTCCTCCACCAAATCGGTGAGGGAAAAGGAGAGGGCTACACGCTAAACGTTCCGCTCCCGAGGGATACGAACGACGACGAGTATCTCTTCCTCCTTGAGGAAGCCCTCAAGATAGTCTCCGAGCGCTTCAAACCCCAGATTTACATCCTCCAGCTCGGAACTGACCCCCTCCTTGAGGACTACCTCTCAAAGCTTTCTCTCTCAAACGTCGGCTTCCTGAGGGCTTTTTCACTCGTTCGGGACACGTTCGGGGAAGGTGTATACCTCGGCGGGGGAGGATATCACCCCTTCGCGCTCGTGAGGGCTTGGACGCTCATATGGTGCGCAATCTCGGGAAGAAAAGCTCCCGAAAAGCTCACACACACCGCGAGGCAACTCCTCCTTTCGGTAGAGTTTGAGGAAATTGACGAAGACGTTGA
>JAADEK010000094.1 GCA_013153455.1 Aquificota bacterium | reverse complement strand
CCATACCGAAGCCCGCGCTGTTTTTTGCCCCGAGACCCGCCTCAAGGGCGAGCCTTAGGATTTGGGGAGAGCCCTTTAATCTGTAGTAGCCTTCCCAAGCCTCTATAAGCCTCCCTTTGAACTGTATCTTTTTTCTGTGAGATGGCAACACCTTTACCCTGCTTATCTCAAGCGTATCGGTATAGGGTTTCCCGTATACGATGTTAAATTTCTTCTTCAGGTTTTCCTCCCCGAGTTTGAAAAAGTCTTCCTCAAACGGTGTTATATACCTGTATCTTTTCTCACCGGGAGGAGTCCTGTATATAAGGATGGGGGAAAGACAACGGACAACAACCTCATCGCCCTCAACGTTTGGGTTCATAACCTCAAGCGCCTCAAGTCTCAGCTTATTCTTTCCGAGGAATAAATCCCCGCTCATGAGGAAGTTCTTAGCCCATGAGTCTATCAAACTCATAAGCGGGGAGCCGAAGTAGAGCGTAATCTCTGGCGCGAAAACTACCTTTTCCTTCCCCTTATGAAGCATTTTCCCTATTACCTTAGAAAAGGTAAACAGTTTAAACTTGCGTTTCCCGAGCATAAAACCGTAATCGTGTAAAAACTTCGCAAGCTCCCTATCCATATTCCTGTAAAAGAACGCCTGAAGCATATGGTTGTAGCTTTTGGGAAGTTCTATCGGAGCGTCGGAAGAGAGTTTTATCTTTACGAGCATTTCTAATATTTATCATAGAACCCCTTACGGGGTTAGTTTTTACTTTCCAAAAAGGAGGTAAACGTATGCTTATAAACGTTGAGAGTGAAAAGGGATTTGATGAGGTTCTGTCCGCACTGAAGGACGCTTCAAAGGAGCTGGGTTTCGGTGTTATGGCGGTTCACGAGATTTCGGAGATACTGAAGAACAAAGGATTTCCCATAGATTACAGGTGTGCGGTTGTTGAAGTATGCCAGCCGAGAGCGGCGGGTGAGGTTCTCCGCAAGCGCCCGGATATATCCACCGCCATGCCCTGCAGGATATCCGTATACGAAAAGGACGGAAAGGTCGTTCTGAGCACCGTATCACCCGTTTACTTGCTGGGGCTCTACAACGCTCCGGGTTTTGAAAACCTCGCGAGGGATATAGAAGAAAGCATAAAGGAGATGATGGAAAGGGCTTCCCGCTAAGGGAGCCTTTCCGCCAAGAAATCCGCTATGTGTTTTACCTTTTGTGAACTTTTCGTCTTTTTTGCCCCGTCCCGTAGCTGAAGAACACACCCCGGGCACTCGGTGAGTATAAAGTCCGCACCCGTTTCTTTGAAATCAATCATCTTCTGCCTTTGAATCTCCCCCGAAAGCTCCGGGTTCTTTATTGAGAAGAGTCCCGCAAAACCGCAACAGCTTTGCGCTTTGCTCGCCTTTACGGTTTCGGAGTTTTCAACCTTCCCGAGGGCATCGTAGAACTCCTTACCGCTCAAACCCATCGCTGTGTAGTAATGGCACGGTATGTGAACCGTTATCTTCTCTCCCTTTCCTTTGAAGCTTACCTTTTCCCGCGCAACTATTTGGGTGAAGCTGAGGACTTCCCAGTCCTTTTGATAGTCTTCCTTCAGCGCCCCACCGCACGTGGGACAGGCTACAACAATCGCATCAAACTCATACTTCTCAATCTTCTTGACGTTATGCTCCCTTAGTCTCTCAAAGGCTTCCTTGTTCCCGTGGTAAAGGTGAGGAGCACCGCAACACTTTACCCCATCGGGGACGATTACCGTATACCCGAGGCGGTTCAGAACCTTAACGACGTTTTCACCCGTTTTGGTGTAAAAGGCGTCTATCATACAACCCGTGAAAAAGAGGAGTCTCTTCCTTTCCTCCTTTGCCCTGAAGACCTTCCCTCTCATTGAGAAGGCTTTGGGGGAGGGTTTTGGGAAAAACTTCACCCCTCCCGTAGGGAGGGGTAATTTTATTTCTTTCGGTAAGGGAAAGGATAGGAATCCGCTGAGTTTGAGGGCGAGCTTTCCCGCGCCCGTGTGCATCTTCTCAAGGGCTTTCAGCGCACCCTCGGAGAGGATGTCCCTTTGGTGTTTTCTCTGTATGCTTCTTGCTTCGGTGATAATCTCCTTGTAGGGAACGTCGTTCGGGCATACCCATTCGCACCGCCTGCAGAGGGCGCACTCGTCCCAGCGCGCGAAGACCTCCCTTGAGGGGGGAACCTCACCGCTTTTCAGCATATGGGCAAGGGAGAGCCTACCGCGCGCGAATGCGCCTTCCTCTTCCCTGAAGGGATACGTGGGGCATACAGTCTTGCAGAGTCCGCACTTGACGCAAAGGCTCAGGGTGTCCTTTTCCATAGGGAAGATTTTAGGTTGGGCGCGCGCTTATTCTATGATAAAAATTTTTAATAGCTTTGGTGAATCTCCTCATAGAGATTTTCATAAAAAACCTTAAGGAGTAAAGGTATGTGGAGAGTTGTATACACGGGAAAGAGACCCGCTCACGAGAACATAGCCCTTGACGCGATAATGCTTGAGCTGAGGGAAGAGGGGAAGATTCCGAACACTATAAGGTTCCTCCAGTTCTCACCCGAGTGCGTCCTCATAGGCTACCATCAAGCGGTTGAGCAAGAGGTGAGAAGGGAATACACGGAGCGCGAGGGGATAGACGTAAACAGGCGCATAACGGGCGGGGGAGCTATATACTTTGACGAGACCCAGATAGGCTGGGAGATAATAGCGGACAGGGAAGCCTTCGGGGGAGCGTCTTACGAGGAGATAACCGCGAGTATTTGCAACACCGTCGCGAAAGCCCTCAGGAAGCTCGGCATACCCGCGTCCTTCAGACCGAGGAACGACATAGAGGTTGACGGGAAGAAGATATCGGGAACGGGCGGTGTATTTGAGGGAAACGCCTTCCTCTATCAGGGAACGATACTCATGGACGTAGATATAGAGAGGATGTTAAAGTCCCTCCAGATACCCGTTGAGAAGTTAACCTCTAAAGGCATACAATCCGCAAAGGAGAGGATAACGTGGGTAAAGAGGATACTCGGGAAGCTCCCGCGAAAGGAAGAGGTCTTCGGTGCCATACTCTCCGCCTTTGAGGAAGAACTCGGTATAAAAACATACTGGGACGAGCTGACGAGGGAAGAGCTAAAGCTCCTTTCGGAGAGAAAGGACTACTACAAGAGCGATGAGTGGGTTTATCAGATTAAAAAGACCCTTACGGGTGATGAGGTTCTTTACGGGGTCTACAGGTGTCCCGGGGGAACCTTCAGGGTGTCGGTCAAGGTAGACCCCCATACGCGCGTCCTTCAGCAGGTCGTTATAAACGGGGATTTCTTTGTAAACCCAAAGCGCCTCGTTTACGACCTTGAAGCATACCTCAAACACACACCCATTGAAGAGGTTGAAAAAAGAATCAAGGAATTTTTCAAGGAGCGCAAATTTGAGAGTGTAAACCTAAAGCCCGAGGACTTCGTTGAAGCGGTCCTCTTTCCCCTCAGGAAGCTTGAGGCAAAAGAGCTCGGCATAGATAAAAAAAAACTCAACAGGATAATAGGTAGCATAGGGGGAGGACTTGAGGAAAACCTGAAGAAAGCCAAGGTGATGCTCCTACCCTACTGCGCAAAGCCCGCGTGGTGCGACTACAGGCACACGGACGACTGCGGGGAGTGCGGGGGGTGTTCCGTGGGAGACCTCTACAGGCTCGCATACGAGAAGGGTATGATACCCATAACGATAACGAGCTTTGAGATGCTCAGGGACGTCCTCAGGTGGTGCGGTGAGAACGGATACACATACGTGGGTCATTGTTGTTACGAGTTTTACGAAAAGAGGTATGAGATATTCAAGAAAGCAAAGGAGTGGGGTGCGAACGGGGTTCTCATAGACATAAAGGGAACGACGTGCTACTCGCTCGGGGTTGAGGAGGAAGAAAAAGCCTATCACGGCGAGTTTCAGGTTGAGCTTGACCTATACGTTGAGGACACCCAAAGACTTCTCGCGGTAAAGAGCGACTCGCCCTCCCTTCAAAAGAGAAAAAGCGCACAAAAACCCGTTCCAAACGAGAACCTGCTTCACCTCTTTCCCCCGCGCTACAAAACGCCCAAGGTAGCCCCCGGACCCCAAGAGGATATGTCCAGACTCCCCATAGTAAAAGAAAGCTCTAAGGACGTGGGCTTTGTGGAAGGCAAAAAGGTCTCCGCGGATGAAGCCCTCTCAAACGTTGCGAAACTCCTCCTTGATGCAAAAAGACCCACGATTATAGTGGGTCCCCTCGTTCTGTGGTCCTGGAACGAGGAGGCAAAAAGGAAGGGGAAACTCCTCCTTGAGCTGAAGGAACTCCTCCCCTCTCTGAACTTCCACATACTCCCCGACTACAAGCCCAAAAACAAGAAGGTTGACCTGAGGAGGGAGATAGACCCCCCGAACCCCCACCTTTCAATCCTTGAAGGGAAGCACGACCTTACGCTCATGATAGGGGTTCACTGTTACAGGACCGACTTCACGATAAGGATGCTGAGGTCTCACACCGATACGAAGGTCGTCGCGCTTTGCACCCTCTACGGGCACCCCGACGCACACATCTCCGTGGCGGGAGTCTCATCCGAAAGGCTCAAGAAACTCATAGATTTAATCAAAAGCGCAAAAGCATAGCACCCCACGTAAGACCCCCGCCCATGGCTGTGAGCAGAACGAGGTCTCCCCTCTTTAGCTTCCCTTCCCTTACCGCCTCGTGAAGGGCTATAGGTATTGAAGCTGCGGAGGTGTTTCCGTATCTTTCTATGTTTACAAAAACCTTCTCCTTGGGGATTCCGAGCTTCTCCGCAAGGGCGTTTATGATGCGGACGTTAGCCTGATGGGGTATAACGAGGTCTACCTCCTCGGGCTTCACACCAGCCAAAGACAAAACCTCCCTACAGACCTCATCCATACTCCTTACCGCGTGCTTAAAAAGCTCCCTCCCCTTCATCCTTATATAACCGCAGGCGTCCGCGTATAGGAGTTCCTTCAGGCTCCCGTCCGAATACATACGGGACGCGAGTATGTCGCTCCCGTCCCGCGATTTTCCCACAACGACAGCCCCCGCTCCGTCCCCGAAGAGGACGCACGTTGAGCGGTCGCTCCAGTCAACCGCCTCCGAGAGGCGTTCCGCGCCCACTACAAGAACCCTGTTCGCCTTCCCGCTCTTTATGAAGCTGTCCGCAACGTCAAGCGCGTAGAGAAAACCGCTACACGCAGCGGAAACGTCAAACGCGTAAACCCTTCCCGCCCCGAGCTGAGCCTGAAGAAGGCACGCGGTTGATGGAAACCTCATCTGGGGTGTGAGCGTCGCCAAGATTATAAGGTCAAGCTCCTCGGGCTTCACACCCGCGTCCGAAAGGGCGTCCCGGGATGCCTTTGTCGCCATCTCAACGACGCTCTCTCTCCTCGCTATCCTCCTTTCCTTTATCCCCGTCCTCGTCGTTATCCACTCGTCGGACGTATCAACGAGCTTCTCAAGGTCCTCGTTCGTAAGAACCTCCTTCGGCAGGTAAACGCCCGTCCCGAGAATCTTCGTCCCCATTAAGCTCTTACCTCTTGGGGTATAAGAGTCCTCAGATTCTCAACGAGCTTCTCGTTGAAGCTCGTATTTAAAAACTCCCCCGCAACCCTTACCGCGTTCTTTATAGCCTTCGCGTTTGCCCTCCCGTGCGTGATTATAACGGGCTTCTTAGCCCCGAGGAGGGGTATACCCCCGTATTCCGCAAAATCCGCCTTTTTACGAAAGCGGTTTAGGGCGGGCATAAGCAAAAGGGCGCCGAGCCGAGCGAGCCAGCTCCTCTTTATCTCCTCCTTTATCATATGAACGACCGCAAAACCGAGACTCTCGCTCGCCTTCAGTATAACGTTCCCCACAAAACCGTCGCAAACGATAACGTCAAAGTTCCCCGAGTATATGTCCCTGCCCTCCGCGTTCCCGAGGAAGTTAAGAGCGGTTCTCTTCAGAAGCGGATAGGTCTCCTTGACAAGCTCGTTCCCCTTGCCTTCCTCCTCACCGATTGAGAGTATACCTACGCGGGGGTTCTTTACACCGAGCATCTCCTGAGCGTATGTGTGCCCCATAACCGCGAACTGAACCAAGTGCCTCGGCTTGCAGTCAACGTTAGCCCCGACGTCTATGAGGACGGTCTTTCCCTTCGGGTTCGGGAGGGCGACACCTATAGACGGGCGCTCAACCTCCCTCTCCGCCCCTACGATGAACTTCCCGACCGCGAGGACAGCTCCCGTGTTTCCCGCGGACACAAGACCGTCCGCCTCGCCCTTCCTCACGAGCATCCCCGCCACGTACAGGGAAGAGCTTTTCCTCTTTAAGACGGAAGAAGGGGGCTCGTGCATACCAACGTTGTCCGGAGCGTGAACCACCTCAAGGAGGGGGTTTTTCTCCTGCCCAGCCTTTTGCAGGATGGGAAAAATCTTATCCTTATCCCCCACGAGGAGAATCTTATAACCGAGCTCCCGCGAAGCTAAAATACACCCCCTCACTATCTCAAGGGGGGCGTAATCGCCCCCCATACAATCAACCGCTATCCTTAACATTACTCGGTTTCAATAACTTCTCTGCCCCTGTAGTGCCCGCAGTAGGGGCAGACCCTGTGGGGGATTATCTTCTCACCGCAGTTGGGGCACACCGAGAGGGAGGGGATACTCCTCTTGAATTTATTGAAAAAGTTCTGTGCCCTCCTTTGGTTCCTTCTCCACTTAGAAGTCCTGGATTTCGGGACAGCCATTACTTACCTCCTTCCTTCTCGGTTAACAGATTTTTAAGTATAGCAAAAGACCCCTCCCTTTTCTCACCCTCAAGACCCGTCCCGTATCCCGGTATACCACCGCAGTCGGGACGACACAAAGGCTTCATCGGTATGCTCAGTATGATTTCCTCCCTCACGAGCTGTGCGAGGTCAACCTTGTCGGGTTCCTCCATAAAGGTGACCTCAAGGTCTTTGGGCTTCAACATAATAACGCCCTCTTCGCTCGGGGTGTTTTGAAGGAGCTTCGTCTTTTCCTGAGACACGTCCTTCTCGTAAACCTCAAGACAACGACTGCACTCAAGCTCAACGTTCCCCTCTATACCGAGCTTGAGCCTGTAGCCGTTCTTTTCCTTCGTAATCTCAACGTTCACGCGAACGGGCTTCTTCAACTCTCCGATATCGGGAGGGAGCTTCACATCCTCGGGCTTCAGCGTGTATGAACCCCTGAACCTGTCCGATATCTTGAAAATCTCCTTAAGGTCAAGGACGAGCATGGCTTCTACCTCTCGTGCGTGGTATTAAATTAATTTAACTGTGGAACACTCAATTATCCAGTTTCAAAAAGATTTCTTCAAAGACCCGCCCTTCGGGCGGGTATTTATACTTCACGGTGATGAGGATTACCTCATAAGGAGCTTTCTCAACAAGCTCAAGGAAACCTACGGGGAGGATTACACACTCCTTTGGGGAAGCGAGACGAGTCCGGAGGAGCTTTACGAGAGCGTATCGGAGGGGAGTCTCTTCGGAGGGGCGAAGGGGGGCGCGTTGGTCGTTCGGGAGTTTGAGGAGCTTCTCAAGAAGGTGGGAAGGAAGAAAAGCGCGAGAGAGGCGCTCATCCGCGCCCTTTCCCGTCCGAAGAAAAAGAACGTTTTTCTCGTCTTTGAGAGAAAACTCCAAAAGGGTGAGCTTTCCCAAGAGCCTATAAAGAGCGTCCTGAAGCTCGGGGAGCTAATCTCCGCGAACAAACTCCCGCAGAGTCGTGTGCGCCAACTTGTCAAGAAAAAGCTCACGGAGGCGGGCATAAGCGCGGACAACGAGGTTATAAACTACCTGATAGAGTCCCAAGGGGGTGAGCTTTCCGCCATAAGGAGCGAGGTTGAGAAGCTCATACACTACGCGGGGGAAAAGGGTAAGCTCACGCTTGAGGAAGTAAAGAGGGTCGTGTTTCCCCTCTCGGAGGGGGGGAACGTCTTTGAGTTCGTTGACGCGGTTCTACTCGGGGACAAAGAGAGGGCGCTTCGCACGCTTGAGAACCTCCTTCGGGAAGGCTATCACCCCCTTCAGATACAAAAACTCCTTTCCTCCTACGCGATAAAACTCTACCTCCTTAGGAAATTCCTGAGCGAGGGAAAGGACAAGGAAAAAGCCCTATCGTCGCTCGGAATCAGGCACTCATTTACCAAGATGAAGTTCAAGCAATACCTTGACAAAAACGACCAAGAGAGATTAAAAAAGCTCCTTTCGGAACTATGGAGGGCGGACGTAGCCCAGAAACTCTACTTCCAAGACCCCCAAAAAACAATCCGTGAGCTTACACTTTCCCTGCTCGGGTAAGGAGACCGAGCTCGCCCTTCGTGTGAGAAACCCAAGCGTTAACGCTCCCTATCTTAAAGGACACCTTCATACGAACCGCAAAGCGCAGTCTCTCCTCAACCCATACCTTCCACTCGCCCCTCGGTGCGAGCAAGCCGGAGGTCTTTACCCTCGGAAGGACGCGAACAACAACGCAGTTGTATACCTTTCCCCTCCACTCAAGCGTCTCCCTCCCCACAGCGCGAAAGAGCGCGCTCTGAACCCTCCCGTCGTAAAAGAATTTTACCCGTCTTTCTTTTCCGTCCGCGCGCAGGAAAACAAAAAGCCCCGCCCGAAAGGGGTCAAGGAGTGCGTCCGTCCTCACAAAACCCTTCTCCTTTTTCCCGTTTCGCAGGATTACGTAGTGAACCCCCTCCCTTGAGAAGCGGTAAAGGTGGTGAACCTCCTCACCCCGCGCCCTTACGTAAAGCTCAAAAAAGCGCGAAAAGCGCTCAAGAACACCCTCGGACTTCCCCCTCACCTCAACATCCCCGAAAAGCCCCAGAAGTCCGCCCGAGCGCGCAAACCCGCTTATAGTCAGCTCATCTTTTCTCCTTTTGAAACTAACGCAGTGTTTCCCGACGGGAAAAAGGAGGTAGTAAACGTCGTGGCAAACCTCAAGCTCCATAACTAAATCTTACTCAGGACGAACTCACCTATCGGGTTCCTGAACTCCTCGTCCCCTATGTGGTATGCGGTCCAGAGGTGAAGACAACGAACCTTAAAGGGTTTTGAGCGGAAGTTCCTTATCCCTCCTATGCCGACGTTTGGGTTGAGAAGAACGCGCTTACAAACGAGGTCCCATTTCCCGCTCCCCTCGTATACGTGCGGAAACTCCTTTTTGAGTATCTCCTCCCTCTTTTTTACCTCCTTTTCGTGAAGCTTTACGAAAAACTCGTAAAGCTCAGGGTCTTGTGTTATCCTCCTTGACCACTCCTTTATGTATCCCTCGGATTCTAAGGCGGATATGGCTTTCTTCAGCTCGGGCTCTAAAATCCAGAAGCGGGTCGGTTCGGGTCTGTATATGCCCTTCTCGTAAACGACGATTGGGTTTCTCACGACCTTGATTTCCATAAGCTCTTAATATATGCGGTTGGTATAATGGTTAAAACGGAGGTAAAGAGAGATGGCGGTAAGCATGGAGGACGTAAAGAAGCTCAGGGAGATGACGGGCGCGGGTATGCTTGACTGCAAGAAAGCCCTTGAGGAGGCGGGAGGGGACATAGAAAAGGCTAAGGAGATACTGAGGGTAAAGGGACTCGCCAAGGCGGAAAAGAAGGCGGGAAGGGAAACAAAGGAAGGGATTGTTTACGTTCTCCTTTCGGACGACAGGAAGAAGGGGGCTATGATAGAGCTTAACTGTGAGACCGATTTTGTCGCGAGGAACGAGGAGTTCAGAAAGCTCGCGGACAGGATAACGAGGCACATCCTTGAGAAGGAAGAGAACAAGAACAAGAGCGGTGAGGGGAGCGATATACTCTCCCAACCCCTTTTTGATGAGCCCTCAAAGACGGTTGAGGTTCTCATAAAGGAAGCCATAGCTAAGATAGGCGAGAACATAAAGCTGACGAGATACTGCAGGTATGACACTGAGGACTACCTGCACTCATACGTCCACGGGGGCGGTAGGATAGGTGTTTTGGTTGAGTTCAGCGCCCCGTCGCTTGACGAGAAGGTTCTCAGACTCGTTCAGGATATAGCTATGCAGATAGCCGCGATGAGACCTGAGTTCGTTCGGGTGGAAGACATACCCGAGGAGGTTCTTGAGCGTGAGCGCAGAATCCTGCGCGAGCAAGCCCTGAAGGAAGGAAAGCCCGAGCACATCGTTGACAAGATAGTAGAAGGTAAGCTCAAGAAGTTCTATCAGGAGAAGGTTCTCCTCAAACAACCCTTTATAAAGGACGACAAGAAGAGCGTTGAGCAGGTGATAAAGGAAAGCGGTCTTGACGTTGATATAAAGCGGTTCTGCAGGTTTGAGCTGGGCGGTCTGTGATGACCGAGACGCCCAGATACAAGCGCGTCCTTCT
>JAADEK010000025.1 GCA_013153455.1 Aquificota bacterium | reverse complement strand
TTGCGCTCGCGAGGTCTCCTATCTTCCTTCCGAACGCAAGTATTACAAAGAAGCTCAACAGCGGTATTACCAATACTATTAGCCCTTCCATCTTCAGTCCCTCAGGTGAGTTATCTCGTGAGAGGCTTCGTAGCCCCTTAGTCTGAAGATGGCTACAACGAGACCCAGACCGACCGCCACCTCCGCGGCTGCTACCGTAAGGATGAAGAACGCGAATATCTGACCGTCAACCCTGCCGAGGACCTTGTCCGCGGTCACGAGGGCGAGGTTTATACCGTTCAGCATCAGTTCCGTGCTCACGAGTATGGTTATTAAGTTCTTCCTTACTATAACACCGAGCAGTCCTATGAGGAACAAAGCGATGCTTAAGATTATATAAGCCTTCATTATATCCATCTTCCCCACCTCACTCTTCCTTCCTTCCGAGGACTATAGCCCCTATCATAGCAACAAGCAGTATAACGGAAGCAACCTCAAAGGGAAAGAGGTAAGAGGTGAAGAGCTCCTTCCCGAGCTCCCTTACGTTGTCCTCAACGGTTCCCGAGGGCTTTGCGAACTCACCCTCAAGAACCATATAACTCATGAAGATGAAAAGAAGTAATAGTATGGGAGACGCGACGAAAAGCTCGTTCTTGTATACGCCCTCAAACCGCTTTATCTTTTCCCACGGAATCGTCGTTATCGCGAGGACGTAAAAGACGACTATCGCGACCGCGTAGATGATTAGTTGTATACCCGCGAGAAGCTCCGCCCCGAGGCTCAAAAAGATGGCGGACATCGCCAAAAGGGCGGAGAGGAAAAAAAGTATTACGTGAATCGGGTTCTTCACAAATACGGTTCCGAGAGCGGAAAGTATGAGCCAAGTTCCGAGGAAACCGAAAATTACCCACTCCACTCTATCTTCCCCCACAGTTTTTGCCTTTGCTCGTCGTCGGACCAAATCCTGTCCCGCTCATCTCCCCTCCTTTGCTTGAAGTCTATCGCGTGTCTCTCAAGGTCTCCCATGCGCAAGACCTCCGCCCTCCTTGAGTAATTCGCAAGCTCAAATATGTCCGTCATCGTCAAACACCCCACGGGACAGGCGTCAACGCAAAGCCCGCAAAAGAGACAGTTAAGGAGGTTCATATCAAACCTGACGACCTTCTTCTTCCCGTCCGGTGTCTGAATTGCCTCTATCCTGAAGAGCGTGGGCATGGGACACGCGGTTTGGCACATATAGCACGCGACACACCTGCTCTTTGCCTTCTCGTAAGACATAAACTTCTCTATAGCCTTGAGGGAGGGAGGTTCGGTCCCGTCCCACACGTAATGCCCGTGCGCACCGCGGAAGCGCTTGGGAGGCGTGAGCTTCTCCTTTGGGTATTGGGTCGTTATGGGCTTTCTGAGGAGGTTCTTAAGCGTGACAGAAAGTCCTTTTATGAAGTCTATAAAGAATATAGCCTCAAGAATCGTGAGGTAATCCTTCCTCTTTAACCTCTTTACCCTCATCCTTTCCTCCTCAGAAGAAGTAAACGAAGAAAGCTGTAACGATGACGTTAAGTATAGCTATAGGCAGGAGTATCTTCCAAGCTATCTCGGTTATGTCTTTTGCCTGAAATCTGGGGAGCGTCCAGTGGAGCCATATCGTGAAGAAAACAAGACCGAAGGTCTTCAGTATAAACCAAAAGTATGGTGAGAGGGGTCCGAGGATTGGGGGTCCGCTCCACCCGCCGAGGAAGAGAACTACCGCTATGGCGGAAAGTGCTATTACGTTTATATACCACTCCGCGAGGGGGAACGCCCCGAACTTTAGCCCCCCGTATTCAACGTTGTAACCCGTAACGAGCTCCGCTTCCGCCTCTTGTATATCAAAGGGAACCCTCCCGCTTTCCGCGAGCATACAGTAGAGGTATAAGAAGAAGGCTACGGGTTGGTATACGATAAACCAAACACCCCTCTGGACTTGAGCCTCAACGATTCCGACCGTGCTGAGCGTCCCCGCGAGGAGAACAACACCGAGAACGGAAAAGCCGAGAACCACCTCATACGCTATGACGACCGCAGCCTTCCTGAGGGAGCCTATGAAGGCATACTTTGAGTTTGAAGCCCACCCGGAGAATATCGTCCCGTAGACCGAGAGGGAACCGAAGGCGAACGCGAGAAGCAGGGCTATGTTTACGTCCGAGATTATGGGCTTTACGTATGTATCACCCAAGCGAAAGGGGGGTCCCCACGGTATGAGCGCAAGGAGGAGGATTGACGGGACGAGAGCCATGATTACCGCCATGTAATAAACGGGCTTGTCCGCGCCCCTCGGTATGATGCTCTCTTTCGTTGCAAGCTTGAGAGCATCCGCGAGGGGCTGAAGGAGCCCGAACGGTCCGACGACGTTGGGACCGAGCCTGTTTTGTATATGACCCGCGAGCTTTCTTTCAAACCACGTGAGGTATGCGCCCACGCCGAGCGCTACGAGAAATACGACCAGAACCTTCACGAGCGTAAAGGCGAGCGAGTAAAGGATTTCCTCCATCAGCGTCTCCTCCTACCTGTCCGTTTCACCCACAACCGGGTCAAGGCTCCCCAGAAGAGCTATGGCGTCCGCTATCGTCCTTCCCTGTATGAGTTTCGGGAATATTGAGAGGTTATAAAGGGCTCCTGACCTTATCCTCAGTCTGTAGGGACTTGAGCCTCCCTTTGATAGGATGTAAAACCCGAGCTCACCCCTCGGGTTTTCCGCGGAGAAGTATAGCTCACCGGGCGGTGCGCTCTCGCCGTGAACGACCACCCTGAAGGACTTTACCATGTCCTCAAGTGCGTTGTATACGTCTTCTTTTGGGGGTATCACCGCGGGATGCTCCTTGTTTATGTAAGGCTCGGATTTTGGCATCTTCTCAAGCTTGCTCACGCATTGCTCAATTATCCTGACGCTCTGAGCCATCTCCTCCATCCTCACGAGATACCTGTCGTAGACGTCACCAACTTCACCGACGGGGACGTCAAACTCAACCTCGTCGTATGCCGCGTAGGGTTGTAGTTTCCTGAGGTCGTAGGGAACGCCCGAAGCCCTCGCGACGGGTCCGGAAAGCCCGTAGTTGTGAACGTCCTCGCGCTTTATCACGCCCACGTCCTTTGTTCTTCTGAGCCATATACGGTTTCTCGTGAGGAGTCTGTGATACTCCTTCAGTTTCTCGGGAAAGTCTCTTATGAAAGCCTTGACGACGTCAAGGGTTCCCTCCGCGAGGTCGTAGTGAACACCGCCTATACGCAAGAAGCACGTCGTGAGTCTGTAGCCCGCGTTTCCTTCTATGATGTCCATTATCTTCTCGCGCTCACGAAAGGCGTATAGGAACACCGTAAGGGCACCCAGGTCAAGCGCGCCAGTCCCGAGCCAAAGGAGGTGTGAGTTTATCCTCTGGAGTTCCGCAAAGAGCGTCCTTATGTATCGGGCTTTCGGCGGAACCTCAACCCCGAGGAGTCTCTCAACGGTCTCAACGTATGCGAGCTCGTTGCATATGGCGGATATGTAGTCCATCCTGTCGGTGTATGGTAGAAACTGAAAGTAGTAGAGGTTCTCCGCTATCTTCTCCATACCCCTGTGGAGCTGTCCTAAGATAACGTCGCTCTGGACTACCTTCTCACCTTCAAGGTCAAAGAGGAACCATATCGTCCCGTGCGTCCCGGGGTGAAGGGGTCCCCAGTTTAGAACGAGCTGGGCTTTCTTCTTAAGACGCGCTTTTTCGGTTCTTTCAAGGTCTTCAAGTGTGGGGAGGCGCGTGTGCATAAGCTCAAAGTCGTGAGAGGGGGGGTCCGTTCTTCCGTGGAGAACCTCCGTGAGGGATGGGAGCTCAACCTCGGGTATTCCCCCAAGCGGGAAGTCCTTCCTGAGGGGGTGATACGGATAGCCCTCCCACATGAACATACGCCTGAGGTTCTCGTGCCCCTCAAAGACGACACCGAACATGTCGTAGGCTTCCCTCTCCGCCCACTTTGCGCCAGCCCATAGGTCTACAACGGAGGGAAGCCTTCCGTCCTTTGCGTCGCACTTTACAATTACCCTCTCGTTCTCGTCGGGGTTGTAGAGTATGTATAGCCCTTCAAACCTTTCCTTTCTTTCGGGAAAGTCAACGACGGTAAGGTCAACGAAGTGAACAAACCGCTCTTTATCCCTGAGAAACTTAAGGAGGGGTTTTAGGCTCTCGTAATCCGTCCTGAAGCCCTTTGTGTGCTTCGTCTCAAAGAGGGAAACCTTATCCCCGAAAGCCCGCTTTACCCTCTCCGCGCTCGCCCTGTTAATCCAGTTCATTCGCTGTCCTCACACCTTTATCTCTCTTGGAACGAATGCTCCCTCTTTCTCAAGCTCCCTGTTGAACTCCGCAAAGAGCTTGTCGTATTTGTTTATACCTTGCTCCTTTATCTTCCTCTGGAGTTGTAAGATGCCGTATATAAGTCCCTGAGGTGTGGGCGGGCAACCGGGTATGTATACGTCAACGGGTATGATTCTGTCAACACCCTGAAGTGTTGAATACGTTGGGAACGGTCCTCCCGCGGACGCGCACCCGCCCATCGCTATGCACCACTTTGGGTCCGGCATTTGGTCCCATATGAGCTTTAGCATCGGGGCTACCTTGTTCACGACCGTTCCCGCGACTATAAGAACGTCCGACTGTCTCGGTGATGCCCTGAATATCACCCCGAGCCTGTCAAGGTCAAACCGGGAAGCTGCGGTGTGCATCATCTCTATAGCACAGCATGCGAGACCTATCGTCACGGGCCACAGCGCGTTTCTCCTTCCCCACCGGAGGAGTTCCTCCACCGTCGTCGTCACGAAACCGTTTGAATTTATGAGAGCCATAACGCTACCTCCTACATCTCCCAGTTCAGAGCTCCCTTCCTCCAAGCGTATATAAAACCTAAGGCGAGTATACCGACGAACACTATAACCTCTATCAGTCCGTATATACCTATCTCCTTAAATACGACCGCCCAAGGGAAGAGGTATGCCGCTTCTATGTCAAAGAGTATGAGTAAAAGCCCGAGGAGGTAGTATCCCTGCTTAAACGTTCCCCTCGCGCTCTTGTCGTAAAGCGGAACACCGCACTCGTATGGGTAGTCCTCAAGGGGGTCTCTCTTTCTGTAGCCTATTATGTCGTTTACGAACGTCTGTCCGAGCGCTATCAGAAGGGCTACGATAAGCGCAACACCGAGAGCTACGTATTCCATACAACCCTCCGCCGTTCGGGCTAAGTTAAAGATATACCAGCGTTTTAAACCAGTGTCAAGGGCGGTGGTTTAGAATAAAGGAAATGCTGAGGGTTGAGGTTCCCGCAACTACGACGAACTTCGGGAGCGGTTTTGACGCCTTCGGTCTTGCCCTGAGTATGAGGAACACCTTCATACTCACCCCCTCCGAAACCTACAGCGTAAAGGTAGAGGGCTACTCGGAGGGTATACCGAGGGACGAAGGGAACCTCTTTATACGCGTCTACAAGCGTGTGTGTGAGTATGTAGGAAAGGAAGAGAGGATAGAGCTTCACCAGATAAACAGGATACCCCCCGCGAGGGGGCTCGGCTCTTCCGCGAGCGCAATCGCCGGCGCTATAGAGGGAGCCTTGGCTCTCTTGGGAGTATCTTTGCCACTTGAGGAGAAGCTGAGGATAGCGTTTGAGTTTGAAAGCCACCCGGATAACCTCCTTCCCGCTTTTGTCGGTGGGTTTACGGTTTGTGCGACCACCGAAGGTAATTTAACTTTCAAGAAATTAAAATTTCCGAACGAGCTTTTGCTCGTTTTCGTAGTCCCTCCTTACGAGGTGAAGACCTCCGACGCGAGACGCGTTCTCCCCCGCGCGGTTCCGCTCACGGACGCGGTTTTCAACCTCCAAAGGAGCGCACTACTCGTTACGTCGCTTTTGACGGGTGATTACTCACTCCTTCGGGAAGCGGTTGAGGACCGCCTTCACCAACCCTACAGAAGAAAGTTAGTCCCGGAGTTTGAGGCGCTGAAAGAAAGAGCATACGAGCACGGCGCCCTTGCGTTTTTCCTGAGCGGGGCGGGACCCGCTATGTGCGCGATAACGGACAAGGAACCCGAAAGGCTTTCCCTCTCCTTGGGCGAGGCTTTTCGTGAGCTTTCGGGCAGGTCCGCGGAGGTTCTTGTCTTGAAGCCCGAGCAAGAGGGGGTCAGAGTTTCACGCTCACCCGCTTGAGGTAGTCCTCCTTCAGCTCTTTAAACCTTCCTTCCTCTATAGCCTTTCTTATGTCCTCCATGAGTTTGTGGTAAAAGCGGAGGTTGTGAATCGTGTTGAGAACGTAAGCGGTAATCTCTTCCGCGACAAAGAGGTGTCTCAGGTAAGCCTTTGAGAAGTTCCTGCACGTGTAGCAGTCGCACTCGGGGTCTAAGGGTGAGAAGTCCTCCTTCCACTTTGCGTGTCTTATATCAATCACACCCTGTGATGTGAAGAGGGTTCCCGTCCTTGCGTTCCTCGTCGGAACCACGCAATCAAACATATCAACGCCCCTCTCCACCGCCTCAAGTATGTCCTCAGGTTTGCCCACGCCCATGAGGTATCTCGGCTTGTGTGGAGGCAGGAGTTCGCAAACCACACCCGTCATCTCATACATGATTTCCTTCGGCTCCCCTACAGAAAGCCCGCCTATTGAGTATCCAAAGAGGTGCTCGTCAAAGGCGAGCGTCCTTAGCGTTGCTTCTTTTCTCAGGTCTTCCCAAAATGCACCCTGAACGATGCCGAAAAGCGCTTGGTCTTCCCTCCTCTTTGCCTTTATACTCCTCTCAAGCCATTTGAGCGTTCTCTCAAGGGCTTTTTTCGCATACTCCTTTTCAACGGGATACTCAACGCACTCGTCAAGTGGCATTATGATGTCCGAACCGAAGATTTCTTGAATCTCAATGACCCTTTCGGGTGTAAAGAGATGTAAATCACCCCCGAGGTGGTCCCTGAACTCAACGCCTTCCTCCGTTATCCTTACCGCGGGTTTCTTGCCTCCCCTTCCCTTCGCGAGCGAGAAGACTTGATAACCTCCGCTGTCGGTCAGTATGGGCTTGTCCCACGAGATGAACCTGTGCAAACCCCCCGCCTTCTTTATTACTTCCGTTCCTGGTCTCAGGTAAAGGTGATATGTGTTTCCGAGGATTATTTGGGTTCCCAACGATAGGAGGTCTTTGTGGAGTATCGCCTTTACCGTTCCTTGGGTTCCTACGGGCATAAAGACGGGTGTCTCTATAACACCGTGGGGTGTGTATATCCTCCCTCTTCTTGCTTTTCCGTCGGTTGTGATGAGGGAAAATCGGAACATCGTTTAAGTTTTCGGGGCGAGGGGACTTGAACCCCCGACCTCCGGCTCCCGAAGCCGGCGCGCTACCACCTGCGCTACGCCCCGTAGCAAATAAAAAATAATAATAGGAAAAGAAGGAAGGGGGAAGGGATTACTTCTTGTTTTCCTTCGCGCCCGCGCCTACCTTTTCCTTCTCTTCCTCCTTCTCCTCCTTGGGTATGAAGACAAACTCCCCGTCCTTGTAGTCCACGAGGACGGTCATGCCTTCCTTTATCTCTCCGCGGATAATCTTGTCCGCGAGGGGTGTTTCTATGTATTTCTGTATCGTCCTCTTTAGCGGGCGCGCACCGAAAGCGGGGTCGTATCCGCGACGGACCAGCTCCTTCTTCGCTTCTTCCGTGAGTTCTATCTTTATGTTCCTTTCCGCGAGGCGCTTGTTCACGTTCGCGATGAGGAGGTCTATTATCTTTGAGAGCTCCTTCATCGTAAGAGGCTTGAACACGATTATCTCGTCTATCCTGTTGATGAACTCGGGTCTCATGTGGAGTTTCAGCTCCTCCATAACCTTCTCTTTTGCCTTCTCAAATTCCGTGTTCAGCGTCTTTTCGTCCGCGTCAACGGGTATGTTGAGCAGGTATTGGCTTCCGATGTTTGAGGTCATGATGATAACGGTGTTCCTGAAGTCTACGGTCCTGCCGTGGGAGTCCGTGAGCCTTCCCTCGTCAAGGACTTGCAAGAATAGGTCAAGAACCCTCGGGTGAGCCTTCTCTATCTCGTCAAGCAGGATAACCGAGTAGGGCTTCCTGCGGACCGCTTCCGTGAGCTTTCCTCCCTCTTCGTATCCCACGTATCCGGGGGGTGCACCGATGAGCTTCGCGACCGAGTGCTCTTCCTTGAACTCGGACATATCAAGCCTGATGAGCGCGTCCTCGTCACCGAAGAGAAGCTCCGCCAGAGCCTTTGATAGCTCCGTCTTACCTACACCCGTTGGTCCGAGGAAGAGGAAGCTCGCTATGGGTCTCTTGGGGTCTTTGAGTCCAGCCCTTGCGCGCCTTACCGCTTCCGCTACCGCCTTTACCGCGTGTTCTTGGTTCACAACGCGCTTGTGTAGCTCTTCCTCAAGCTTGAGGAGCTTTTGCATCTCTTCCTCTTTGAGGCGCTGAACGGGTATACCCGTCCACTCGGATACGACCTCCGCGACGTCGTCCCACGTGACGACGAGCTCCTCCGACTTCTTGTTCTCAAGAGCCTTTAGCTCCTTCTCAAGCTTGACCTTTTCTATCTTGAGCTCCGCTTCCTTCTCGTAGTCGCCCTTTTCCGCAGCTTCCTTAATCTTTTGCTCAAGCTCCTCTATCTTCTTCTTGAGCTCCTTAATCTTAGCCTCAACACCGCCGTATTTCTGCATAAGCTCCTGCTTCTTCTTCTCAAGCTGAGCTTTCTTAATCTTGAGCTGAGCTTCCTTCTCGTAATCACCCTTCAGGTTGGCTTCCATTATCTCCTCTTCAAGAGCCTTTATCTTGCGCTCTATCTCCTGTATCTCGGGGGGTGTTCCTATTACCTTTAGCTTCTTACGGGCTGCAGCTTGGTCAAGGGCGTCTATAGCCTTGTCGGGCAGTCTCCTGAAGGGAACGTAACGCTTCGTGAGCTTTACCGCCGCCTCTATAGCCTCGTCCGAAATCTTTACCTTGTGGAACTTCTCAAGTTTCGGTCTGAGTCCTTTGAGTATCTCTATCGTTTGCTCTTCCGTTGGTTCTTCCACAAATACGGGCTGGAATCTCCTCTCAAGTGCGGGGTCCTTTTCTATGTATTTCCTGTATTCGTCTACGGTCGTCGCACCGATTACCCTTATCTCACCGCGCGCGAGTGCGGGCTTCATGATGTTCGCAGCGTCCACAGCACCTTCCGCCGCTCCCGCTCCCACGACGGTGTGAATCTCGTCTATGAAGAGTATTACGTTGCCCCTCTTTTTGACCTCGTCAAGGAGGGACTTCAGCCTCTCCTCAAACTCACCCCTGTATTTTGAACCCGCGAGGAGGGAAGCCATGTCTATTGACCATATCTCCTTATCTTGAAGCTCGGGGGGAACTTCCTTGTTTACTATCCTCTGAGCGAGTCCCTCAACTATCGCGGTCTTACCGACACCGGGGTCTCCCACGAGGACGGGGTTGTTCTTCGTCCTTCTGAGGAGTATTTCTATAACTTGGTTTATCTCCTTGTCCCTTCCTATTACGGGGTCAAGTTTGCCCTCCTTAGCGAGCTGGGTGAGGTTGATACCGAACCTCTCAAGAGGGGATTTTTCTTCTTCTTTCAGCTCCTGAGTTACATCCTTCTTCATCTCTTTCTCACCTCCTAAGACTTGATTTATTAATTTACCCGCTATGGTGTGCTTTGCTTCAATAAGTGCTCCCGCTACGTGCGAGGGCTGAACCTGGGACTCTCCCTCGCTCACAGCCTTGTCCTGAGCCTTCTCAAGGACTTCGGTCAGATATTGGCTGTAATCAAACGCGGGTTTTTTACCGAAGACCTTCTCCGCTATCTTGTCTATGATGCGGTCCGGGGATATGCCGAGCTCCTTTACCTGCTCTATGAGCGGGGACTTCTCAAGAGCCTTCCTTATTAGCCCGTCTATTGAGAGCTTGTTCTCAAGGAAGGCTTTCACATCCTCGGGCGAAAAGACGGTGGAAAGACTCTTTTCCACCTGCTCAAGCTGTCTCCTGAGACTGCTCTCCGCAGCCTCAAGCTGGCGAAGTTCAAGCTCAAGCGTTTCTTCCGTCCACCAGTCCCCGTAACGGCGCGCATACTCAAGCTCCCTGAGTAATTTTTCTTTCGCCTGTCTTATCTTTGAGAGCTCCGCTTGAACGTTGCCTATGTTTGATTTGACCTCCATTATTTGGGTTCTGAGTTGTATGAGGTTCTGAGCTTCCGCGTCTATAGCCTTCTCAAGCTGTGAGCGAAGGTTTTCAAGATACTCAAGGACTTTCTTAAGAAACTCCTTCCTGTCTATACCCCTCTTCTCTATATACTTTGAGAGGGGAGACTTTTCGTCCGATAAGAGCGCTATCATAAGGTGGTCGGTATCTACCTTCGTGTCCTTGTGCTCCTTCGCTAT
>JAADEK010000022.1 GCA_013153455.1 Aquificota bacterium | reverse complement strand
AACCCGGCAGTTAAGCCCCCCAGCGCCGATGATACTGTGCTGGCAGCGGCACGGGAAAGTAGGTCGGTGCCGGGGGCTTCTCAAATCCTAAAAACCCCACCCAAAACCCTACCTCCCCTCACCTACACCTCATACCACCCCTGCTTCATGGCGGGGATTTTTGTATTGATTATTATCTTTTAGTTTTATGGACGGTTTGCTTCTTTCGGAGATTTTGGGCGTTCCTCTCAGGGGAAAGAACGCGGAGGTTAAGGGTTTTTGTATAAACTCAAAAAAGGTAAAAGAGGGGGATGTATTTGTCGCCCTGAGGGGAAAAAGGGCGGATGGGCACGACTTTATAGGCGAGGCGTTTGAAAGGGGTGCGGTTGGTGTTATATCAGAAAGGGAGGTTTCTCCTCCGAAGGGTAGGTTTGCCCTCGTAGTTCCCTCCTCGCTCGGTGCGCTCAGGGAAATCGCGTCCTTCAAGCGAAGGCGGTTTTCGGGAATCGTTATAGGTGTTGCGGGTTCCGCGGGAAAGACGACGACAAAGGAGCTTATATATCACCTCCTTTCTTCCGTAGGTGAAGCTTACCGTTCTCCGGGGAATCTTAACTCGCAGATAGGGCTTCCGCTTGCGGTTGCGAACGCGCCCTTGGGTGCGCGCTTTTGGGTTCTTGAGCACGGCGCGAGCGCTCGGGGCGAGATAAGGAACCTCATATCCATAACTAAGCCTCACGTTCGGCTTATTACGAAGATAGGTGAGGAGCATCTTGAGGGTTTCGGTTCACTTGAGGGTGTAGTTCTCGGAAACGGGGAGATGTTTTGCTCGCTCGGGAGTATGGAAAGGGCGGTAATACCCGCGGATACACTCAGGTATTACTCGTTTATACCGAAGGATTTGAGGATTACCTTCGGTGATGGGGGGGATGTGAGGGCTGAGGATTTTTCGGTGAGCGGGGACGGCGTGAGGATTCGTTTTGAGGGAAGGGAGTTTTTTGTGGGGATTCCGAGCGTCGGTATGGTTGAGAACGTTTTGGCTTCGTTTGCGCTTTTGAAGGCTTTGGGTTATAAACCCGAAGGGTTCCTTGATGTTTTAAAGGGTTTTAAACCTCAAGAGGGAAGGATGCAGGTGATAAAGTTTAAAAACTTCACCCTTATAAACGACGCCTACAACGCCAACCCTCCCTCCGTCAGAAACGCGGTGATGAGCCTTAAGGCTATGGGAGGAAAGAGGATTGTTATCCTCGGTGATATGCTTGAGCTCGGCTCACGAAGCGGTGAGCTTCACGAGGAGGTCGGGAGACTCCTGAGCGGTGCGGATTTGAGTTTTGCTTTCTTTGTGGGAAATGAGATGAGGAGGGCTTTTGAGGTATACGATGGAAGGAAGGTCTGGGCGAGGGATGTGGGTGAGCTTTCCCGTCTCGTTAGGGAGTATAAACAAGAGTTAAGAAATGGCGTAATATTAATAAAGGGGTCGCGAGCTGTGGGATTGGAGGAAATAATACGTATTTTAGGGGGGATAGATAATGAACTCTCACGCTGAGTTGTTTCTCTTCGTCCGGGATGACGTGGTTATATACATCATAACTACCCTCTTGGGTGTTGTTGACGACTCAAGGATAAAGGTAAAGACGACACCGCTCCTTCGCAGGTTCGGACTTGAGGGAACGAGGGTTTACTTTAAATACAGCACCTTTATACTTCCTACGAAGATTGTGGGAAAGTCCGATGACTTTGTTCTGCTTGATTTTCCCGCGCTTTCTCCGGAAAAACCCCTCGGGGACAGGAAGAGTATACGCGTAAAGCCCTCCCCGAGGAAGCCCGTTTACGTTTCATTAAACGGTAAGGAGAAAGAGGTATACGACATATCGGAGGTCGGTTTTTCGGTTAAGTGTTCTGAAGATGAGATTGATACTCAGGTCAGGGAAGAAAAGACGTTCTCGGTTGTTCTTAAACTTCCCGTTGAGCACACGGAGATAAGGGGGGAGGCTAAGCTTGTGAACGTTCGTGAGCTAAAGAACGACGAGGTTCTTTGCGGATACGAGCTTTACGTTGATGACACGGATATGGTGAAGATAAGGTTTTACATCTACGAGAGGGTAAAACAGATATTAAAAGGTATAGATTAATACATCGGGAACGCCGTAAGGCGTCTTTTTTATAATCTTCCCGTCGGGATTTATTACCGCGGAAGGTCCTATGTTGTTAACCCAAAGGAAGAACTTCCGGTTTTCAACCGCGCGGACACGAGCCCATTTTAGGTGCTGGTAGTTCCCGTCCGAATCCCTGAACCAAGCGTCGTTCGTAAGGACCGCCATGAGTTCGCACGGAAAGCGGGATACAAAGTCCCCGTATGCGACCTCAAAACATACGGGAGTCCCTACCCTAACACTTTTTACCTCAAAGCAAAGGACTTTATCCCCCCTCTCGTAGTCCTGAAGCCCGAGGTAAGGAACGAGCCGGGAGAAGAAATCAAAGGGAGGGGGTGTAAACTCCCCGAAGGGGACGAGTATGTTTTTTCTGTATACGCCCGCGAGCTTTCCGTCCTTGAGGAGGACAACAGCGTTGTAGGGCTTTATGCGCTCTTCCTCTTGAATTTCTATGATGCCGAGGATGATGGGGGCTTTCTTGCTCAGCTCAAGTAGTTCTTTTCCCTTCGTTCGGAGCTCGTCAAGGTAGAAGGGAACCGCGCTCTCGGGAAGAATCACGAGGTCCGCGTTTTCTTCTATCGCCCTTTTCACCTGCTCAAGGAGCTTGGGGTATGTCTTTTCAAAGAGGGGGGAGAGTTTTATTTCTTCGGGAACCGCGGGCTGAACGAGCGCAACGCGAAAACCCTCGGGCGGGAGGGTAGGCTTCGGTGCGAGCGAGGGCGAGATGAGAAGCGGAAGGCTCAAGGAGAGCGCCCATAGTCTCTCCTTCCTTTTCATCTTCGGAAGTAGGGAAAGGAGGAGAACGAGCAGGCTTCCCCCGTATACACCCGAAAGGCTTAAGGAGAGGGAAAGATACGGAACGTCAACGAGAGCCTTCCCGAGGATAAGCCAAGGAAAACCGCCGTATGGGAAGTGTGAGCGTAACCACTCAAAGCCTACGTAAATGAACCCAAAGGCGAGGTAAGAAAACCCCGAAAACCTCCAAAGGAGGTATGGAACGAGAAACTGGTAAAGGACGAGGAAAAGAACGAGCAAAAACACAAGAAGGTGCCCGAGAAACGGGTTTATCCCGCCGTAATCAACGAGGGGTATCCTGAGCCAGTAAAGGGAAAGGAAAAAGCCCGAAAAACCGAAGGTGAAGAACCTGTAAGGGTTCACGCTTACCCCTATGAGCAGGGAAAGGGGGAGGAGGAAAAAGAGGTTAAGCTTTGAAAAGCTCAGGTAAAAGAGTAGTCCGGAAAGTATACCTAAGAGTATCTCTTTATGTCCAGGACGATGCATACGAAGAATATGATACCTCCCACGAGAGCGCTCAGATACTGGCTTATGAAGCGCCAAAGGATGACAAAAACACCGAGCTCGTATGGGCTTAAAAACTCCGAAAACACCAAAAGACCGCCGAGTTCCCCGACACCGCTACCCCCGGGTGTCGGGCTTACGAATATGGCGTAAAGGAGGGCTATCTGTTTTTTCAGAACCTCCTCGGGGGGAACGCTCTTGTTGAAGGCGTAAAGGAGGGAAACACCGATAAGGAGGAAAGACACGTATAGGAGAACCGCGCACGCGCTCGCGAGCAGAAAACTGAGCTTCTTCCTTCTGTAGAAGAACCTCAGGTGAGCGGTGTATTTGAGTAAAAAGGGTTTGAGCGGGCTCCTGCGCCTGAGGGCTCCCCTCCAGAGGAAAAATAGCCCTCCCGCGAGCAGGAGAAGAAAGCTCAATCCCCAAAGTAGCCTCACCTTCCCCGCGGGATTTGAGAGAAGATGGGCAAGGAGGAGCGGAAGGGCGAGGAGGAAAAAGAGCATGCCCGTTATCGTCTTTAGCGTGACGATTGTGGCTACCTTGTGCGCCGGCGCTCCTTTGCGAAGGAGCATATAAACCGCCGTTCCCTCACCCCCGACGTGCGCGGGCGTCACCGTTGCCCCGAACGTGTTTATGAGGGAAACGACGTATCCGTAAAGGAGTGAGTATCTCACCCCGAGCGCCCTTGAGATGATGTAGAGTCTGAGGTTGTCAAATGTGTGAACCAAGAAGAGAAAAAAGAAGCTTACGTATACGTAGAGTTTGTTCAGGCTCTTAAGAGCCTTCAGGCTCTCGGGCGACCAGCTTTTTTTAAGTATGAAGAGAAAAGAAAGAAAGAGGATGAAAGAGAGGAGGAGTATGCCCCTGAGGAAGGTTTTCAGCATCAAAGCTCTTTTACCGCTTCCCTTATGCGCTCAAGTGCTTGGTTTATGTCATCCTCCTCGTGAGCGGTTGTGAGGAACCAAGCCTCAAACTGGGAAGGCGGTATTAGGACGCCCTTCCCGAGAAGCGCCCTGAAGAATCTGCCGAAAAGCTCCGTATCGGAGCGCTTCGCGCTCTCAAAGTCAACGACGGGACCCTCCGTGAAGAAGACCGTCATCATAGACCCTACCCTGTTTATCGTGTGGGGTATCCCCTTTTCGGAGAGTATATCCGAGACCCCCTTTGCGAGGGTTTCGGTCTTTTTCTCAAGCTCATCGTAGGGTTCTTTATCCCTCAGCTCCTTCAGGGTCTCCGAACCGCTCACCATTGCGAGCGGATTTCCCGAAAGGGTTCCCGCTTGGTATATCTCACCCTCGGGAGCAACCCTCTCCATTATCTCCCTTCTTCCCCCGTATGCGCCGACGGGCAGTCCCCCTCCGAGTATCTTCCCGAGACAAGTTATGTCGGGCTCTATACCGAAAAGCTCCTGAGCTCCGCCCTTTGAGAGACGAAAGCCCGTGATGACCTCGTCAAATATCAAAAGGGAGCCGTGCTCACGCGTAAGCTCCCTCATGGCTCTCAGAAATTCCTTTTTCGGGGGAACTACGCCCATGTTCCCCGCGACCGGCTCCACTATGACGCACGCTATGTCCTTCCCGTGCTCCTCAAAGGCTTTCCTGAGGGCTTGAGTGTCGTTGTAGGGAAGGACGAGCGTGAGCTTTGCTATCTCCTCCGGTATGCCGGGGGTTCCGGGAATCCCGAAGGTAGCAACGCCTGAGCCCGCGCTCACGAGGAGGCTGTCGTAGTGCCCGTGATAGCACCCGTCAAACTTCACGACGAGCTTTCTTCCCGTTATCCCCCTCGCGAGGCGAACCGCGCTCATCGTCGCTTCGGTTCCCGAGTTTACGAACCTCACCTTTTCCACCGAGGGAACCATCTCAACGACGAGGCGCGCGAGCGTAATCTCGTGAGGGTTCGTAAGACCGAACGAGAGCCCCTTTTGGGCTTCTTCCTGAACCGCCTTTACGACCTTCTTCGGCGCATGCCCGAGGATGAGCGCGCCCCAAGACGCGAGGAAGTCTATGTATTCGTTGCCGTCCGCGTCCCAGACGCGCGAGTGCCTCCCCTTTACGAGGAATATCGGTTTTGCTCCTACCGCCTTAAAGGCGCGAACGGGGCTGTTCACACCCCCCGGCATAACCTCAAGCGCTTCCCTGTATAGCTTTTCGTTTTTCATACGGTTTATTTTAATGAAAGCCCTTCGGGCTTTGAATATACTAAAATCCTTATAAAAGGAGGTGGGAAAGATGAGCCAAGAGCAAGGTGCGGACCTCGTTATCATACTTATAACGGGTCCCGAGAATCCAAAGCGTTTGCCTTCCGCTTTCTTCCTCGCTTCAACCGCAGCGGCTGCGGATATGAACGTCGTTATGTATTTCACGGGTCCAGCGACGCTCCTCCTTAAGAAGGGTGTCGCGGAGAGTATACGCCCGATGGAGGAAGGGAACACCATAAAGGACTTTATGGAGCTCGCACTTGACAACGGTGTTCAGTTCGTGGGATGCCTTCAGTCTCTTGAGCTAAACGGCATGACAAAGGAAGACCTCGCCTTTGACGTTCCCCTTATGACACCGAGTCAGGCTCTGCCCTCACTCGGTTCCGCGAAAAGGGTTCTCACTTGGTAACCCTCCCCCTCTTTTTAATCCCTTTTAATAAGCCTCATAACTCCTTCTTATCTGTGTATTAAAATTATTATGGATGATTGATATCTCAAAGCTGAAGACATTCGTTACCGTCGCGGAGCTGGGGAGTTTCTCAAAGGCTTCCGAGATTTTATACATAACACAGCCCGCGGTTACGCAACAGATAAAGGCTCTTGAGAGAACCGTGGGGGCGAAGCTCTTTCAGCGTCAAGGCGGGAAGATGGTGCTCACGGAGGAGGGAAAACGTATATACGAGATAGCGAAGATGCTTCTGAACAGCTACGAGGGTCTTATGGAGGAAATCGCTCGCATAAAGAAAGACCTGAAAGATACCCTCTTTTTGGGTCTTTCCGCAACACCGAGCGAGTTCATCGTTCCGCGCATAATAGCGGAGTTTCACAAGGAGTTCCCGAGCTCAAAGATAAAGGTCTTTACGGGAAACTCTCACGACGTTGAGGAGGGTCTCATAACGGGAGTCTTGAACGTGGGTATAATAGAGCGCCAACCTTCGGACAAGTTCGCGGACATACCCTTCCTTGAGGACGAAATCGTGTTCTTCACATACCCGGAGCACCCGGTCGCGACGAGGGGTGAGATAGAGCCCGAGGAGCTTTACGAGCTTGACCTCGTTATGAGGGAAGCGCATTCCGGGACGCGGAAGCTCGTGAGGGACAAGCTTGAGGAGCTTGGTATAAACTTTGATAAACTGAAGATAAAGATAGAGAGCACGAGCAGTAGGAATATCATTCAGATAGTTAAGTCCGGATACGGTTGTTCTTTTCTCTCAAAGGGTCTCTTGAACGGGGAGCTCAAGTCCGGGAACCTCGCACCGGTGAGGATAAAGGGCTTTGACGTAAAGAGGAAGTTCCACATCATACACCCAAAGGACGGGCACGTTTCATTTCTCGCGAGCAACTTCATAAAGTTCCTCCTTGAGAAGACGAAAGAGGTAAACATAACCGTATGAGGGCGGTTATATTTGACGTTGACGGCGTTATCGTTGACGTAAGGGATTCATACCACCACGCCATAAAGAAGACGGTTGAGCACTTTACGGGTATTTCTTTACCCCTTGAGGAGATAAGGGAGTTTAAGTTTTCACGGGGTATAAACAACGACTGGGATGTGAGCCTTGAGCTTATAAAGAAGCTGGGCAAAGAGCCACCGCCTTACGGTGAGCTCGTTGATGTCTTTGAGTCGTTTTACGACGAACTAAAGGACAGGGAAAAGCTCATCCTCGGGCGGGATTTCTTTAAAGAGCTGAAAGACAGGGGCGTTTTGCTCGGTATCGTCACGGGAAGACCTAAGAGGGACTTGAGTTATCTCTTTGAGCGTTTTTCCCTCTGGGAGTTTTTTGATGCGGTCGTTGATGACGACGATGTGGGGGATATCTCCCTGAGGAAACCTCATCCTTACCCGCTTGAGATGTGTATGGGGAAGCTCTCCGCGGGGGAGGCTCTTTACGTGGGGGACAACAGGGCGGACTGGCGCATGGTTCGGGACTACAACCGTATGCACGGGGAGCGCGTGGGTTTTGTTCACTTTAAGAAGGTTTCGGACGAGGAGCTTCCCGCGATTTTTGCGACCGACGATGAGGGTGAGCTTCTTAGGTTTTTGATTGATTGGGTTCGTTGAGGGGTTTTCCTTCTTCCGGTAAAAGAACGGGTATCCCTTCTTTTACCTCGTAGTATACGGAGCACTTTTGGCATACGAGTATGTTCTTGTTTTTGTCGTATGTGAGGGGGTTTTTACAGCGCGGGCACGCGAGTATGTCAAGGAGCTCTTTTTCCAGCATAGGTTTAATGATATAAAAGTTTTTATGAAAATTGGTTTTATAAGTAAGAGGGGAGCGGTTCGCGCGCTTATGGCGGAGGCGGTTGCGCGTAAGCTCCTTTCTTCCGCCGGTATACGCGCGGAGGTTTTCTCCGCGGGTGTTGAGCCGGAAAAGAGCACCCCGTCAGGGGTCATTGAAGTTTTAAAGGAAAAGGGATACCCCGTAAGGGGTCTTTATCCTAAGTCTTTGAAGAAGATTCCTTACCGTTCCCTTGACGTTGTTGTGATACTTGACGCGGAGGCAAAGGAGAGGTGTGAGTTTGTGATAGCGCACAAAAGAAGGGAGCATATCCACATAGACGAGCCGGTGAGGCATACGCCCACCGAATACAGGGAGATTCTTGAGAGGATAGAGAGGGAGCTGAGGGAGCTTTTCGGTTTTGAGAAAGAGAGGAGGGTTTCAAAATAGTTTCTTTTCCTCCTTCTTTTCTTCTTTTTTGAGTTTTTCTATGTCAACGTGGTCTTTTATCATGTTCAGGAACTCTTCCTCGGTTATGGTTTTTACGCCGAGTTTTTGGGCTTTTTGGAGTTTCGTCCTTCCGGGTTCTTTCCCGACGACTAGGTAGTCGGTTTTTGAGGTTACGGTGTTTGAGAATTTGCCCCCGAGCATCTCAACTATCTCTCCCGCTTTTTCCCTCGGACAGCAATCAAGGGTTCCGGTGAAGACGAACGTTTTTCCTTTCAGGACGTCGGAGATTTTTTCTACCGCTTTTTTTACGAGTTGGACGCCCGCTTCTTGTAGTTTTTTGAGGACGTTTATGTTTTCTTCCCTTGAGAAGAACTCTTTTATGCTTCTGGCGACTTTATACCCTATGCCTTCTATCTTCATGAGTTTTTCTAAGGGCATGTCTTTCAGTTCCCATACGCTGTTTACGACCTGCGCGAGTTTTTTCGCGGTCGTTGAGCCTACATACCTTATCCCGAGCCCGTATATGACCCTGTCGAGGGGTCTTTTCTTGCTCTCTTGTATGGCTTTTATGAGGTTCATAGCGGATTTTTCACCGAAGCCCGGGAGGCGGAGTATATCCGCGGGTTTTAGGTAGTAAAGGTCTCCGACGTCTTTTACGAGTCCTTTTTCGTATAGTAGTTTTACGGTCGCGTCCCCGAGTCCCCTTATGTCCATCGCTTCACGCGAAGCCCAGTGTTTTAGTCTGAGAACCGCCTGAGCGGGGCAGGCTATGTTTATGCACCTGTATGCTACTTCGTCGGGTAGTTTTACGAGTTTTGAACCGCACGAGGGGCACTCTTTCGGGAATTCTATGGGTTTCTCTTCTCCCGTTCTTTCTTCTTTCAGGACTTGGGCTATGTAGGGTATGACGTCTCCCGCTCTCTCAACGACTACTTTGTCGCCTATGCGTATGTCTTTTTCCTTTATGAAGTCTTCGTTAAAGAGTGAGACCGAGGAGACGGTGACCCCGCCAACTTGGACGGGTTTTAGTTTCCCTACGGGTGTTATGGTTCCCGTTCTTCCGACTTGAAAGACTACGTCCTCAAGGACGGTGACCGCTCTTCTCGGTTTGAACTTGTAGGCTATAGCCCAGCGGGGATGGTGTGATGTGTAACCGAGTTTCGGGTAGAGTCTCCTGTTGTTTACCTTTACGACCATTCCGTCTATTTCGTAGGGGTATTGGTCTCTTTTTTCTTCCCACTCTTTGCAGTATTCTATGACTTCGTCTATGTCCTTGCAGACTTTCATGTCCTTGAGGAGTGTTTTAAATCCGAGTGAGTCAAGCATCTTTATTGATTCGTAGTGCGTTTCGGGGTCTTTTTCGGGTGGCTCTACGTATGAGAGTTGGTAGACTATCGCTTCAAGTTTTCTCTTTGCCACCTCTTTGGGGTCTTTTTGTCTGATTGAGCCCGCTGCTGCGTTTCTCGGGTTTGCGAAGGGGGGGAGTCCTTGCTCTATGCGCTCTTGGTTTAGTTTCTTAAACTCTTCCTTGCTTATAACCACTTCTCCCCGTATTTCCGCGAGGTTTATACCGTAGCGTGAGAACTCAGCCCTGAGGGGTATCGTTCTTATGGTTTTTAGGTTTTGTGTGATGTCTTCACCGTATATGCCGTCCCCGCGGGTAGCTCCTCGGACAAAGAGGTCGTCCTTGTAGACGAGCGCTATACCCGCACCGTCCAGCTTTGGCTCAACCGCATACTCAACGCGCTCAAGCCCGGTAAGTTGTTTTACCCTCCTGTCAAACTCCCTCAGCTCCTCTTCGGTGTAGGCGTTGTCAAGGGAGAGCATGGGGGTGTAGTGTTTTACGGTGGGAAATTCCCCGGTTATCTCGCTCGCCACCCTCTGGGTCGGGCTATCGGGCGTGATTAGGTCGGGGTATTTGCGCTCAAGCTCTTTAAGCGCACGAAAGAGCCTGTCGTAGTCGTAGTCGGTTATAACGGGGCTTGCCTGAACGTAATACTTGTAATCGTGATACCTGATAACGTCCCTGAGCTCTTTGACGAGCTTTTCCGCCTCTTGCCTGCTCGCTTGCTTTATCTGGTCCAGCTTTGAAAGAAGCTCCCTCGTCTTTTCCTGAAGCTGTTTCTCCTGCTCGGGGGTATACATAAGTTTTAATTTAAGAATAAGATAGTTGTTTTTGAAACTTGACTTATGTTATGCACATCATAACATAACAATTTAATGGTAGAAAGGATAACAATATCGGTTGAGGA
>JAADEK010000028.1 GCA_013153455.1 Aquificota bacterium | reverse complement strand
TCCTTGAGCCTTTCCTCCTCTTGGGGCGGTATACCGTGGGAGCGTATGATTACGGTGCTCCCGGGCTTCAGCTCTTCCTTTTTTCCGGGCTTTATACCGAGTTTCTTTAGCCTTTCAACCTCTTGGGGGTTGTGTATGATTGGACCCAGTGTGTAGACCTCTCCTTCTGAGCTGTTCAGGCTCTCTTCCGCGAGCTTTACCGCCCGCTTGACACCGAAACAAAACCCCGCGTGCTTCGCCACAACTATCTCAACCATCCCAGCACTTATTTTAAGGAAAATAATGAGGGATAACAGTGAGGTAGTTCAGTAATGCATCTTGAAGCAAAGATAAAGAACTTAAGATACAAAAAGGTTATAGGGACGCCTCTCCCCGAACTTTCATTCCCTTCGCTTGATGTGTTTGACGTGAACCTCGCTCCTCCCGCCTTTATACTCAGGAGCGAGAGGGCATTCTTTGCGATATCAAGATGGGTATCACCGAAAAGAACGAGGAGCTACCCCTACGCGAGGGTTTACGACTGCCTCTTTCAACCGGTTTCAAAAACAGTAGCAATAGTCCCGATTGTTAAGGACGAGGGGAAGGGCTCGGATACGGATTATCTCCAGTGGGACACGGTAGCCCTTTTGAGCCTTCTCAACGTCTACGTAATCGTCGCTTACTACTCGTTTGCGAAACTCAAAGAAAGGAAAAACAAAAGGGGAGAGTTGATAAGGGCGCTTACACAACAGAGATTTGACGAAGGATTTGTAAGGGAAAAGCTACGCGAGCTTTCGGAATACAACGCCTCCGCACTTCACTGGAATCTTAATGAGCTTGAGATGAAAAACCTTGAAAATGTCCTAAATAGGGCACAATCCGCATACAAAGAAATATCGGAAAAATACGGGATAGAACTCCCATCCTTGAAAGGACTTCATAAGATGCTCAATAAACTAAAAGAAGGGGCGGAAGCCTTCAAAAACTTTTCAAGGAAGAAATCAAAGAGGGCACAGGGAAGGGAAACGAGAACCATACAACCAAAAGAAAGGCTTTCAAATCTTCCGAAGGCTCGGCTAACGGTAAGAAACTACCTCGGGGGTCTTTACCATCTGACGGTTGATGAGATTGATACGGAAGGGTGCAAGCTCATAGAAGCAAAACACTCCTCACGCTCAAAGCTCCCGAAGCCCGGAGACGTAAAAGACGCCCTTTTGAAGATGATTCTCTACACGAACCTTGAGGAGCTCAAACTGGAAGGCAAGCCCTGCTCCCGATGGGAGCCCGTTCTCAAGATGACTTCGTCAAGACTTAAGGGAACCTATGAAGGGAATGAAATACTGAGTGTAATAAAAGGTTCAAGGAACAGGAAGTTTTTTGAGGAGTTGATAAGGGAATCGGAAGCGAACAAATTTAGGGTAATCTTGGAAGGGGTATGAGTATGGTTAGGAGTCCCCTCAGGTATCCGGGCGGGAAATCAAGGGTCGTAAAGTTCCTCGCCCGATTCGTCCCCAAAGACTTCAAGGAGTTCAGGGAGCCTATGTTCGGGGGAGGCTCCCTCACTCTCTACCTCGCCCAACTATACCCAAACAGAAGATATATAGGAGGGGACGTAAACGAGGACGTTTACTGCTTTTGGAAGACATTGAAGGAAGATTCTGAAACCCTGATACGTGAGGTTGTAAAGATTAAGGAAAGATTTCGTAACGGGCGGGAACTCTTTAACACTCTCCTGAAGAGACGAAATGAGGAAAGGAATTGTCTTCAAAGAGCGGTTGAGTTTTTCGTCCTCAACCGTATAACCTTCTCCGGAACGGTGGACAGCGGTGGGTATTCGGAACAAGCCTTCAGAAAGCGCTTCACAACGAGCTCCGTAGAGCGCCTCAGGAAGGTGGCTCCGATACTCAAGAGGATTGAATTCTTCCACGGGGACTATTCCCACCTTTTGAGGATGGAGGGCGAGGATGTCGTGATATACCTTGACCCTCCCTACTTCGCAAACAAGGACTCAAGACTATACGGAAAGAGGGGAGACCTTCACGCGTGTTTTGACCACTTCAGACTCCGAAAAGAAGTAGAAAAAACACAGCACAAAGTCCTCATAACCTACGACGACAACGAACTCATAAGGGAACTCTACAAGGACTTTTACATACTTGAGTGGACACAAAACTACGGTATGAGTAGCTTCACCGGAAGAAACAAAAGGGGAAGGGAGCTATTAATAGCAAACTTTCCCCTGAAGAGTAAAACCCTCGTTGTTCTCTCTTCGGATTAATTACGCTTCACCATCCTCGCAATCCTCTCAACAAACCCCTCTTCCCTGTATACATTCTCCTCGCCCATTAATTTCGCGAGCTTCTCTATGAGCTTCCTTTCCTTCCTTGATATATCCTTCGGGACGCCTATGCGTATGTGAACGATGAGGTCTCCCCTACCCCCCTCATACGGGTAACCCTTTCCCGGGAGGGTTTTTGTTGAACCGCACTCGGTCCCGGGCTGTATAAAGACCTCCTCTTCCCCCTCAAGCGTCGGAACCCTCACGGTTCCGCCGAGGACAGCTACGGGGAAGCTTATGACCTTCTCAACGTGCAAGTCCTTCCCCACCTTCTTAAAAACAGGGTGTTCCTTCAGAACGACCTTAAGGTGAAGGTCTCCCGGCGGACCCCCGAAGTATCCGAGGTGTCCCTTCTTGGGAACCTTCAAAACATCCCCCTCCTCGGTTCCCGGGGGTATGCTCACACGTATCGTGTGTCTCACCGAAACCCTTCCCCTCCCGTAGCACGTAGGGCACGGGTTCGTCACTATAAAACCCTTCCCCTTACAAACGGAGCAAGGGCGGGGAAAGTTAAAGATACCGCTGACGCGCCTGCCCTCCCCGTTACACGCATGACACACAACCGTTTTCGCTTCCCCCCTCACGCCCGCACCACCGCAATCGGGACAGTCCGCCCACCTGTTGTAAGTAATCTCCTTCTCACAACCCAGACCCGCTTCCTCAAGCGTAAGGGCGAGTTTCATCTTTATATCCTGTCCCTTCCTCGGTCTTCTCTTTTTACCCCTCTCCTGCCTTATAATGCTCTCCACAAACTCCTGTATATACTCAAGGAAACTCCTAAAACCCCTCTCGTCCCCGCTCCTCAAAAGAGCGTCATACCGCGCCCTCCTTTCGTCGTCAACGAGAACGTGGTAAGCCTCGTTTATCTCCTTGAACTTCTCTTCCGCGCTCGGGTCCGGGTTTATATCGGGGTGATAAAGACGAACGAGCTTCCTGTAAGCCTTCTTTATCTCCTCCTTCGTTGCGTTTCGCGAAACACCGAGAACCGCGTAAAAATCCTTAACCTTGTTTTCCATAAAAGTTTAGTATCAAGCCCATCCCCTTAAGATTCCATTAAAAATTTTTATGAAAAGTATAAAAGACGCGCGCTTTCAGCGCGCGTATTCAACGTGCCTCGTTTCCCTTATAACGACGACCTTTATCTGACCCGGGAAGTCAAGCTCCTCCTCTATCTTCTTAGCTATCTCCTTAGAAAGGAGGTAAGCTTCCTCGTCAGAAATCTCCTCGGGGTTCACGATTACCCTTACCTCCCTTCCCGCCTGAACCGCGTAAGCGTTGGCGACACCCTTGAAGGACTTCACTATCTCCTCAAGTTTTTCAAGACGCTTTATGTAGGCTTCAAGCGTCTCCCTGCGCGCTCCCGGTCTTGCAGCGGAAAGCGCGTCCGCAGCGCAAACGAGCGCCACCTCCGGGTATCTCACGGGCTCCTCGTCGTGGTGAGCCTTTATAGCGTTTATGACCGCATCGGGCTCCCCGTATTTCTTTGCAAGCTCAACACCTATATCCGTGTGCGAACCCCCCAGCTCGTGCGATATAGCCTTCCCGATGTCGTGAAGGAGACCCGCCCTCCTCGCGAGCTTAGCGTCAAGACCGAGCTCCTCCGCCATAAGACCCGCGAGGTATGCGACCTCCTTTGAGTGAAGGAGAACGTTCTGGGAGTAGCTCGTCCTGAAGTAAAGCTTCCCTATGTAGTAGTAAAGTCCCGGGTTTATGTCGTGAAGGTCAAGCTCGTAGACCGTCTCCTCGCCTATCTTCCTTATCTTCTCGTCAAACTCCCTCTTTACCTCGTCAACGACCTCCTCTATACGCGCGGGGTGTATCCTCCCGTCCGCTATGAGCCTCTGGAGGGCTTCTTTCGCCATCTCGCGCCTGAGGGGGTCAAAGGAGGAAATCGTGACAACATCCGGCGTGTCGTCTATGATAAGGTCAACGCCCGTGAGAATCTCAAACGTCCTTATGTTCCTTCCCTCCCTTCCGATTATCCTGCCCTTAAACTCGTTGCTCGGAAGCTCAACCGTCGTGGTCGTGTAGTTTATAGCTATCTGGGGAGAGAGGCGTTGCGTCGCGGTCGCTATTATCTTCTTCGCCTCAAACTCCGCCTTTCTCCTCGCGTCCTCCTCTATAACCTTCATAAGCTTCACCGCGTCCCTCTTTGCCTCCTCCTCTACCCTCTTTAGAATCTCCTGACGGGCTTCCTCTATCGTCAGGCGCGCTATTCGCTGAAGCTCCTCAAGCTCCTTTTGCTTTAACTCCTCAACCTCCTTCTTCTCCCTTTGTAGCTCTTCCTCCCTTTCCCTCAGCTGTGCCCTGAAGGAGTCAAGGCTCCTTTCAAGCTCCTTGAGCTCCCTTTCCCTGTGGAGGAGTTCCTCCTCGCGCCTGTCAAGGGCTTCCCACCGCCTGTCAAGGTGTCTCTCCTTAGCCTGAAGGCTTTCCTCACGTTCCTTTAGCTCCTTTTTCCTCCTTTCCACCTCCTCCTTTATCTTCTCAACCTCTTCCTTTGCTTCGCGGATGAGCTTCTCCGCCTTTTGCTCCGCTTCCCTGAGAACCCTCTGGGCGGTCTCCTTTGCCTCCTTTAGTATCTGCTCCGCCTTTTCCTTCGCTTCCCTTATTATCTCGTCCGCCCTCTGTTTTGCCTCCTCAACTACGGTCTGCGTCTGAACGCCGACACCAGAGGGACGCGAACCGAGAACGGTCTTTCCCACGTATACACCAGCTCCGAGGGCAATCAGGAGAAGGATAATACTAAGAACGTCCATCTCTCAACCTCCTTGTGATGTTTTCCGTGATGAGGATATCAACGGGAACGTCCCAAGGTTCCCTCGGCAAGCTCCGAACCACCTGAAACGAGAAGGCTACCCCGACCTTGGGAACGCTCAACCCCCTCAGGAACCTGTCGTAATAACCGCCACCGAAACCTATACGAAAGCCCTCCTCATCAAACAAAACACCCGGAACGAGTATAAGCTCAAGCTCCTCGGGCTTTGAGATATCTCCCCCCGGCTCGGGTATACCGAACGCCCCCCTCCTGAGCCCCGAAAGGTCGGAAAAGCGCGCGGGAAGTATACGCTCCCCGTAAACCTTCGGGAGGTAAAACTCCTTTAGGTTTTTGTATTTCTCAACGAGCGGAAGGAGGTCGGGCTCACCCCGTATCGGGTAAAAGAGCATAACGCGCGACGCTCGGATAAACTCCGGGAGGCTCTCTACGCGCCTCCTTATACTTTGTGAAAGTTTCTTCCTCTCTTCCTCGGATAAGCTCTTTCTCCTCTTTAGGGCTTTTCGTCTCAGCTCTTCCTTCAGCGTTGACAATGCTTCCGCCTCCCGTATCAGGAGGGGAAGGCAAGGTGTCCGCCCTGCCGTAAAGCGGGCTGTCGGTGGGCGCCTCGCTCTTTAGGTGGGTAGCCCCTCGGGCGTCCCTTCGGGAGCGCCCGAAGAAGGCTTCCCTTCAGCCCACGTTGTAGCCCCCTTTGACAACGCCCGCCCCACGTGCAGGGCAGACCTCAGGTTCTCAACCTGACGCGGTGCTCCTTCTCAAGATACTCAATCAATCTATTGACGAGCTCGTTTACTTCCTCATCCTTCAAGCTTCCTTCCGTGCTCCTGAAAACGAGCCTTATACCTACGCTCTTCTTGCCTTCCCCTACCTTCGTTCCGGTGTAAACGTCAAAAACGCTTAACTCCTCAAGCACCTCACCTAATTGCGATTTGATGTCATTTAATAATTTATCCACACTCGTGTGTTTGTCCATCACGAGCGCTATATCCCGAACGACGGGCGGGAACTTTGAGAAGGGTCTGTATACGGGTTCCCTTCTTTTTGAGAAGAGTTTCTCCACCTTTATCTCCGCAACCCAAGGCTCACCCCTCAGCTCAAGCGCCCGAACGACCTTCGGGTGTAGCCTTCCCGCAAACCCGACCACCTCACCGTTGAGCAAAAGCTCAACCCTCTGGTATGGGTGTAGGAAGTCCTCTCCCCCGCTCCTTAGCCCCATCTTGAGCCCGAACAGCTCAAAGACACCCCCCAGTATCCCGAGGAGTTCCTTCTCGTCCCAACGCTCGCCCTTCAGAAGGAGCCCGAGCCTCTTTTCCTCACCCTCCGGGAAGAAGACCTTCCCGAGCTCAAACATACCCTGTTCGTAGTTGTAGTTTCTGTCGTTGTAGACCGCGCTCCTGAGGAGCGCGGTAATTAACGTAGTTCTTAAATACCTTTGTGTCGGGTTCAGGGGGTTTACTATTTGGAGTTTCGGTAGCTCAAGCCCGAGGAGTTCGTAAAGCTTTCCGTCCTCAAAGGAGAAGTTTATAACCTCGTAAAGACCCCTGTCCCTTAGGTATGTCCTTACTTCCCTTTCGGGGTCTCTGGGTTCCTTTGCGAGCGCGGGAAGGCGGAGAACCTCCGAGGGGAAGCTCTCGTATCCTTTTACCCGCATGAGCTCCTCTACGATGTCAACGTCCCTGAAGAGGTCAAAGCTTCTGTGAGCGGGGACGAAGACCTCAATACCGCAACGGAGAACCTCGTGGGGTATCTCCAAGGCGGTGAGTATTCTGGACGCTTCCTCGTTCTTGTAGGGCTCTCCCGCATACCTTATATACTTCCCTTGGGGAAGGAATATCTTCCTCCCCTCGTAGGGCTTCGGGTAGAGGTCTTTCGCGGAGACGAGCTTCCCCCCCGTGTGCTTCAGTATTAGGTCTATCGCGTAGTCTTGGGCTTTCTTTACCCTTTCTATGTCAACGTTTCTCTCAAAGCGGTATGAGCTTTCGGTTTGGAGTCCGAGCTTCTTTGACGCTTTCCTTATTCTGTAGGGGTTGAAGTATGCGCTCTCAAGGAGGATATCCGTCGTATCTTTGCTTACCGCGCTATCAAGTCCTCCTATTACGCCCGCTATTGCGACGGGCTTTTCCCTGTCCGCTATGACGAGTATGTCCTCGTCAAGCTCCTTTCGGCTCCCGTCAAGCGTCGTTATCCTTTCTCCCTTTTTTGCACTCCTTACGACTATACCGCCCTTTAGCTTTTTTGCGTCAAAGGCGTGAAGGGGTTGCCCTTCTCTGAGCATCACGTAATTGGTTATATCAACGACGTTGTTTACGCTCTTTATACCGCACTGCCAGAGTCTTTTTCTTATACCGAGGGGTGCCCGCTTTACCGAAACGCCTTCTATGAGCGCGCCCCTGTAGCGCCCGCAGTCTTCGTCCCTTATCTCTATCTCAAGCTCACCCCTGTCCTCATACGCGGGCTCCTGTAGCTCGTTTTTGGGAAGTCCGAATATGGCGCTTACCTCCCTCGCGACACCCCTCACCGAGAGGAGGTCTCCCCTGTTCGGTGTTATGTCAAGGACGAGGATGGGCTCACCGAAGCCGAGGACAAAAGACGCGTCCGTCCCGGGCTTTAGGTCTTCGTCAAGCCTCAAGACCCCTTCGCTCTTTTCCTCAAGACCGAGCTCTTGCGCGGAAAGGAGCATACCCTCCGACAGAACGCCGTCTATCTCGCGCTTCGTTACGCACCTGTCACCTACCTTTGAGTTAGGGAGGGCTACAACGACAAGCTCACCCTCCTTTAGGGTCTTGTCCCCGCTCACGACGTTAACAAAGATGTGCTCCGAAACCTGAACCCTCGCAACTACGAGCTCATTTCTCTTTGGGTGGGGCTTTACGGATACGATTTTCCCAACGACAACGCCGTCAAGGTCTATACCGAAGGTTTCTACTTCCGTTTCCGCGCTCTTTAGCGTAAGCTCGCGGGCTATCTCTTCGGGGGAGATGTCGCGGAGTTGGAGGAACTCCGATAGCCATGTGTAGGGGACTTTCATAATTGATTATTTTAACTGAGGAGTTTTAAATTTAAGCTTATGGACGTGAAGGTTGACAAAGAGCTTGATATAAGGGGGGAAGTTTGCCCTTTTACTTTCGTAAAGAGTAAGCTCGCGCTTGAGGGTATGCGCGTCGGTGAGGTTCTGAGGGTCTTGGTAGACTACCCCCCGTCCGCGGAGAGCGTCCCGAAGAGCATGAGGGAAGAGGGGCAGGAAGTCATAGCGGTAAACAAGCTCGGGGAGAACCTTTGGGAAATTATAATTAAGAAGGTGAGATGAAGGTTTTGCTCTTCATCACGAGCGTCCCCTACGCTAAGGACTACAACACGGTGAGAAACCTCACGAGGAAGCTTACCCAAAGGGGGCACGAGGTAGTTATCTTCCTTTCGGGAAACGGTGTTTATTATCTCCTGAGACCGGACGCGGAGGAGCTAAAGCGCTTCGGCGCCCGTGTCCTCTTTTGCGCCCACTCCGCGCACCAAAGGGGCGTAAGACAGGCTCCCGCGTGGGCGGAGAGTAGCTCAACCTACGCCCTTTCCCAGATGATGAAGGACTTTGATAAGTCCGTGTGCTTTAATTGAAATCATGAAAAGGGTCGTTCACGTCCTCAAGGGAGACCCCTTCTCTTGGAAAGCTCACGAAGCCCTGAGGGTAGCGACCGCTACCGCCATAAACAACGAGACGTATTTTATATGCATACGCGACGGGGTTTACGTTCTGACGCGCTGGCATCCCGAGGAGCTCGGTATAGAGAGCTTTGATAAGTTTTGGGAAACGATAGAGCTCGTGAACCTGACGCTCGTCGCGGAAGAGGAGTCCCTCCACGACAGGGGCATAACGAAGAACAACCTCGCGGTAAAGAGCGTAAACATCCTCCCGCAAGAAGAGGTAAAGGAGTTGATACAGAGCGCGGACGACGTATTCATCTGGTGAGGCGTGATGAGGTTCTGGATTCTCGGAGTCGGTGCCATAGGGAGCGCTTACCTTGCCTTTCTCACGCGCGCGGGACACGACGCTGTGGGTCTTGTAAGGAGGAATCCCGTAAGCGAGATAAGCGTAAGCGGTATATGGGGAAGCTTCAGCGTCCCCGTAAGAACCTTCACAAAGCCCGAGGAGATACCTTTCGGTCCAGACGTCCTTATCCTTAGCGTAAAGTCATACGACACGAAGGAGGCTCTCCTTTCGGTAAGGGATTTTATACCGAAAGAGACGCTGATAATGGTCGCACAAAACGGTTACGGGAACTACGAGACCGCGCTTGAACTCTTTCCCGAGAACCCGGTTATCCTTTCGCGTGTTATCTTCGGGGCGAAGCGCGAAAAGCCCGGGAGCGTGAGGATAACGGTTTGTGCGGACGACGTTGTCATAGGAGACCCGAGGGGAAAGATACCCGCGTCCTTTCTTGAGGAGCTTGCGAAACTCTTTAGTTCCGCGGGCATACCGACGCGCCACTCACCCGACGTCTACAAGTATCTGATAGATAAGCTCGTATACAACAGCGCACTTAACCCCCTCGGAGCCCTCTTTGAAAAGACATACGGTGAGCTCGCGGAAAACCCCAAAACCCGCGAGCTTATGAACGAAGTCATAAAGGAGATATTCCTCGTTATAAAGGAGAGGAACCTCCCGTCCTTCTTCAAGAGCGCGGAAGATTATACGAAGGTATTTTACGAGAAGCTCATACCCCCCACCGCGTCTCATTACCCCTCAATGCTTGAGGACATAAGAAAGGGAAAGACGGAGATAGACGCTCTCAACGGCGCTGTAGTGAGGCTCGCTCACGAGGCGGGTCTGAGGGTTCCCACGAACGAGCTCATAACACGCATGGTAAAGGCTAAGGAGTTATTCAACCTTAAGGACGCTCAGGAAAGCCTCCTGAGGTAGTTGAACCTTCCCGAACTGCTTCATACGCTTTTTACCTTCCTTTTGGTTTTCAAGGAGTTTCTTCTTTCGGGTGACGTCACCCCCGTAGCACTTTGCGGTAACGTTCGCCCTCAGGGGCTTTATCCTCTCGGACGCTATTACCTTGCCCCCCTTTGCTACCTGTATGTGAACCTCAAAGAGTTGTCTCGGAATAGTTTCCTTTAGTTTTTCCGCTACCTTCCTTGCGAACCTCTGCGCCCTGTCCGCGTGGACGATAAACGAAAGCGCGTCAACGGGCTTTTTGTTTATGAGAACCGTTAGCTTTATCAGCTCGGAGGGTCTGTAGCCGATAAGCTCATAATCATACGAAGCAAAGCCTCTGGATATTGACTTTATCCTGTCGTGAAAGTCAACGATTATCTCCGAGAGGGGCATCTCATACTCAAGGTAAACGGTGTTCGGGTCCAAGTAGCTCATCGTCTTTTGTATACCCCTCTTTTCCTGACAGAGTTGTATGATGGGACCCACGAACTCTTTGGGTGTGATAATCGTAACGAGGACGAAAGGCTCCTCAACGTATTCTATCAGACCCGCGTTATCGGGAAAGTCGGAGGGATTCCTTACCTCAATGACCTCATCCTTGAACTTCTTCTTTACCCTGTATATGACGTTAGGTGCGGTCGTTATGATTTTCACGCCGTATTCGCGCTCAAGCCTCTCTTGGACTATCTCCATGTGGAGCATACCCAAAAAGCCCACGCGAAAGCCCATACCGAGCGCGGGTGAGCT
>JAADEK010000101.1 GCA_013153455.1 Aquificota bacterium | reverse complement strand
GTTAACCCCGAAAACGGATACGGATACTCCGAGGAGACGAAGAACCTCCTCATGACATCTCACGGGTTCATACCTTGGGACGACACGCACCACCCCGAGCTTTCCCAGACGAACGGCGTTCCCGACGGCAGGTGGGTGTTCATAAACGCGAACAACACACCCCGCGTGGCGAGGGTAGACCTTTCGGAGTTCAGAACGGTTGAGATTATAGAAATACCGAACTCCGCGGGTAATCACCCCTCTTCGTTCGTAACCGCGAACACGGAATACGTCACCGCAGCTACCCGTTTCAGCGTCCCCATACCCCAAAAGGACTACCCGATAGCGGAATACAAAAAGTGGGCAAAGGGAACGATAACCTTTATAAAGGTTGACAACTCCGAGGGTGAGCACAACAACAGGATGGAGATAGCCTTCCAGCTCCTCGTGCCCGGGTATGACTACGACCTCGCGCACTGCGGTAAGGGACCATCTCACGGTTGGTGTTTCTTCACAAGCTACAACACCGAACAAGCCCACACGCTCCTTGAGATAAACGCATCACAAAGGGACAAGGACTTCATCCTCGCGGTCAACTGGAAGAGGGCGGAAGAGTGCATAGCCCAAGGAAAGGGCAAGAAGATGAAAACAGTATACTACCACAACTACATAGACCCCCACACAGGCATAGCGAAATCGGAGAAAAAGACAGAGGTTCTCATACTCACACCAAAGGAATGCCCCGGCGTAGCTTATTACCTCCCAACGCCCAAGTCTCCCCACGGTGTTGACGTGACGCCGGACGGGAAGCTAATCATCGGCGGTGGTAAGCTCTCGCTCAACCAGCCCATACACTCCTTTGAGAAGATGCTAAAAGCCATAGAAAACAAGGACTTCGTCGGTGAGGTTGAAGGCATACCCATACTCAGATACGAGTCAATACTCCACTGCGAGGTTCAGAACCTGTGTCTGGGACCCCTTCACACCGAGTTTGACGACAAGGGATACGCTTACACCTCGTGCTTCATCTCTTCCGAGGTCGTAAAATACGACCCAAAGACCTGTAAGATTCTTGACCGCATACCCGTTTACTACTCAATCGGTCACCTCATGATACCCGGGGGTGATAGCGCTAAACCTTGGGGTAAATACCTCGTCGCTATGAACAAGATTACGAAGGACAGGTATCTACCCACGGGACCCGAACTCCCCCACGCAGCACAGCTTATAGACATAAGCGGGGATAAGATGAAGATGCTCCTTGACTTCCCCACCCAAGGTGAGCCCCACTACGCCCAAGCGATACCTGCGAGCCTCGTAAAGCCAAAGGTAAAGAAGATTTACGAGCTTGAGAAGAACAAGCACCCCCACGCGGTGAAGACGGAAGAAGAAGCGATGAAGAAGGGGGTGGTCAGGAAGTGTGATGAAAACGGTAAGTGTGAGGTTCACGTATACATGACCGCGGTAAGGTCACACTTCACCCCCGACAACATAGAAGGCATAAAGGTGGGGGACGTGGTTTACTTCCACGTGACGAACATAGAGCAAGACTGGGACATCCCCCACGGGTTTGCGATGTTCGGAGCGAAGAACGCAAACATCCTCATAATGCCCGGCGAAACACTCACGCTCAAGTGGGTTCCCGAAAAACCCGGCGTATACCCGTTCTACTGCACCGACTTTTGCTCCGCACTTCACCAAGAAATGCAAGGATACGTAAGGGTTTCCCCGAAGGACGCGGACGTAAAGCTTTGCTGGTCAATCGGTGACCAAAAGAGGTGTGCTGAGTAATGAATGAGAAACTCAGTCCGATTCAGAGACTCCTGGTCGCCCTCGCCTCCCTCCTCCTTCTCGGCGTTTACTTCTTTCCCCTTTGGTATATAAAGCTCTGGGCTCCCCAGTATCCCGAGTGGCTCGGGATGTATATATACGTAAACACCATAAAGGGGGAACACCCGTATGACCTTTACAACATAAACATACTCAACCACTACATAGGTATGCAGGAGATAAACCCCGACGCCATACCGGAGCTCAAGATACTCCCCTTCGTGTTCGCATTTTTTATAGTTTTCGGGCTAATCGTTGCGATAACGGGAAAGAGGAAACTCTTGAAGATTTGGGTCTGGAGCTTTGTGATATTCGGTATACTCGCGATAGCGGACTTCTGGTGGTGGGAGTATCGCTACGGGCACAACCTTGACCCCCGCGCTCCCATAAAGATACCGGGAGGAGCATACCAGCCTCCCCTCATCGGGTGCAAACAACTCCTTAACTTTAAGGCTTGCTCCTTCCCGGCAACGGGCGCCTACTTTGCGACAGCTTCCTTGCTTCTGGGGCTTATCGCTTACGCGATTGATTTCTTCAAAAAGAGGGAGGCGAAGTTCGCATGAGGGCGCTTTTTGCCCTTTTTGCGTTTATCCTTCTGTTTTCGTGCGAAACGAAACCCACACCCGAACCCATAAGGTTCGGAAAGGACACGTGCGTATGGTGCAGGATGGCTATCGTTGACGCGGGTTTCGCTTCGGAACTGAAGACGAAAAAGGGAAAGGTTTACAAGTTTGACGCTATAGAGTGTCTCGGAGCCTTTTACCTGTCGGGACGCGTTCCGAAGGACGAGATTCTCGCGATGTGGGTATCGGACTACAAGCAAAAGGAGCTGATAAGGGCGGAAAGCGCCCACTACCTCATAAGCCCGAATATAAAGAGTCCCATGGGACTCGGTATAGCTGCTTTTGAGAAGGAAGAAGACCTGAAGGAAGCCCTGAGGATATTCGGGGGCAGGCGAACCGACTGGAAGGGTGTATTAGAATACATCCGTGAAAAATGGAAAGACCAACTCTCTCACTCCCACTCCTGAGCCTTCCCGCGCTCGCCCTTTGTGCGGAGATATACGTGTGTGAGAGGTGCGAGGTAAAGTCAATAAACGAAGCCATAAAGAGGGCAAAAGCGGGTGATAAGGTCATCGTCCTCGGGGGAACCTACAGGGAGGGGACGATAAACGTAAACAAACCCATATCCCTCATCGGGAAGAATTACCCGACCCTTGACGGGGAGGGGAAGTATGAGGTCGTCAGGATAACCGCGAGCGGTGTCCTCTTTTCGGGCTTTCGTGTTGTGAACTCCGGTGTTAGCGAGCTTGAGGACATAGCGGGGATAAAGGTTGTAAACGCACGAAAGTGCGTCATTAAGGATAACGTTTTAAAAAACAACTTTTGGGGTATTTACTTGGCGAAGGTAAGGGACTGCGTCCTTGAGGGGAACGTCCTTGAGGGAAGGGGTGAGGGTAGCGAGGTATACACGGGAAACGGTATACACCTGTGGCACTGCTCAAACGTAAAGATTTTGAACAATACAATAAGACGCCACAGGGACGGTATATACTTTGAGTTTGTGAAAAAGAGTCATATAGAAGGAAACCTTAGCGAGGAAAACTGGCGTTACGGGCTTCACTTTATGTTCTCACACGACGACACGTACGTGAGGAACACCTTCAGAAGGAACGGGGCGGGCGTCGCGGTTATGTATACAAAGAGGGTTCTGATGAAGGAAAACAGGTTTGAGGAAAATTGGGGAGGCTCTTCATACGGGCTCCTTCTCAAGGCTATATCCGACAGCACGATAGTGAACAACGTCTTTTATAAGAACACGACGGGTATACTCATGGACGAGACGCAAAGGACGCTCATCAAGCACAACGACTTTGTGTCAAACGGTTGGGCTATACGCGTCTGGGCTAACTCCGCGGACAACACGATAACGGAAAACAACTTCCTCGGGAACACCTTTGAGGTGTCAACGAACAGTAAGGAAAACCCCAACACCTTCGTTATGAACTACTGGAGCTCATACAGGGGTTACGACCTGAACCGGGACGGAATAGGGGACATACCCCACAGACCCGTCAAGCTTTTTTCCTACATACTTGAGAACAACCCCGAGGCTGGGGTTCTGGTAAAGAGCTTCTTCGTTGAGCTTCTTAACCGTATAGAGAGCGTTTTCCCAATCGTCATACCGACGAAACTCCAAGACCCCAAACCCCTTATGAGGCGAGTCCGATGGAGGTCCTGAGGGTTGAAGACCTCAGAAAGTCATACAGGGGTCTTGAAGTCCTGAAGGGGGTTTCATTTTCCCTCTCCGAGGGGGAGATTCTCGCTATACTCGGACCGAACGCGTCCGGAAAGACGACGCTCATAAAGAGTATACTCGGGCACGTCATACCCGACGGGGGTGAGATTTTCGTAATGGGAAAGAGCACAAAGGAGGGCGAAGGCTACAGGAGGTATATAGGATACATGCCACAGGAGCCCGACTTTCCCGAAAACTTGAGCGTGGGCGAGCTTCTTGAGCTCCTCTCTTCCGTAAGGGGTCAGGAGCCTTCCCGCTCGCGGGAGCTCATAGAGCTTTTCGGTCTTTCCCCTTTCCTTGATAAGCCCTTCGGCAGGCTCTCGGGGGGAACGAAGCAAAAGGTAAGCGCACTTCTCGCCTTTTGCTTTGACCCCCCTCTTTACATACTTGACGAGCCGACCTCCGGTCTTGACCCCGTCGCAAGCGTGAGGTTCAAGAGCTTACTCATTCGGGAAAGGGAGAGGGGGAAGGCGGTCGTTCTTACATCGCACATAATAAGCGAGGTTCAGCAGGTGGCAAAGCGCGTCCTTTTCCTCCTTGAGGGAAGGGTGAGGATAAACGCGGGCGTTGAGGAACTTCTTTCCGAGTCGGGCGAGGAGGAGCTTGAGAGGGCGATAATAAAGCTCCTCGGGGAGGAGAGATGAGGCTTCTGGGGCTTACCTTATTTGATTTTAAGAACTTGGTTCGTATAAAAGCCCTTTGGGCTTACGCTTTCTTTTTGTGGGCTGTCGGGGGTGTGTTTCTCTACCTTTCGGGTGATGAGACAAAGGTCCTCCTTTCCTTGCTCAGTATAACCCTCCTAATCGTTCCTCTCGTTTCCGTTCTCTTCAGCATCACGCACCTTTACGACAGCGCAAACTTCATAAAGCTTCTTCTCTCTCAGCCGGTGAAGAGGAGCGAGGTGCTCTTGGGTAAGTTCCTCGCCCTTTCGGTATTTTTGTCGTTCCTTTTCCTTCTGGGCGTTCTTCCCGCGGTTCTTCGCTTTCGGGGTGAGGCGTTCCTTTTACTCGTCTTGTCGGGCTTTTTCCTGACGTTCATATACACAGCCCTTGCCTTCCTTATAGGTGTTTTCTTTGAGGAAAAGGCGAGGGGTGTGAGCGTTGCTTTGATTTTGTGGCTTTACACCGCACTTATACACGACGGGTTTATCCTTTCGGTGATTTACCTCTTCGGGGACTACCCCCTTGAGAGGGTTGTGATAGGGCTTACGCTCGTGAACCCCGTTGACCTCGCGAGATTGCTCGTCGTCCTAAGAACGGACGTGGCAGCGCTCATGGGTCTTTCCGAAGCGGTGTTTAAGGAGTTCTTCGGTTCGGGTTTCGGGAGCTTCCTTTCCGCTCTTTCTTTGATTTTGTGGGCTATCGTTCCGCTTCTTTTGGCGCTTTGGAGGTTCAGGAGGAAGGACCTATGAGGTGGTTCTTCCTTTTTGTTTTAGCGTTTTTAATCTCGTGCGAAGAGAGGGAGAAGAAGGAGGGCTACACACAGGTGAGCGTGAAGGAGCTCGTTGGTATGCGGGGCTGTCCGCACTGCCACGATATGAGGAGGAAGCTACTGGGTCCTTCCTTTTACGATATAAGTAAGCGCTACACGGAGAAGGATGTGGATAAGCTCGTTCGGAGTATACTTGAGGGAAGTTCGGGAAGGTGGGGAAGCGTTCCCATGCCTCCCCAGAAGCTGAGCGAGGAAGAAGCAAAGGCTATAGCCCGCTGGATAATCTCCCTCAAAGAGAGCGCGAAAGACAGGTAAGGTAACGGGAGCATATACCCTCTTTCCCGAGGGCGAGCTCTACAGCGCCGAGCGCGTGAAGCATATCAAGGTAGTCCATGCCCATGTGAGATATCCTCACTATCTTGCCCTTTAGCTTTCCTTGCCCTCCCGCGAGCCTTACACCCATGGAGAGGAGTTTCTTCCTCAGCTCGTCCGCGGGCACGGGGGGAACGAGAGCGCTGAGGGATATGACGGGCTTTTCGGGAAAGACCTCAAACCCCGCGGACGTGAGCGCTTCCCTTGTGCACCTCGCCATCGTCTCGTATTTCTTCTCAAGCTCCTTCATGCCTACCGAAAGTAGGCGCGAAAGAACCTCCCCGAGGGCAAGTATGAGGGGTATGTTCGGTGTGAAGGCGGTTTGTCCTTCCCTCTGCTTCTTCAGCTCCTCCTTTACGTTAAAGTAGTAAGAGCGCCCTCGGAGGCGCTCCTTTGCCTTTTGTGAGAACCAGAGCATTGAAAGACCGGGGGGAAGCATAAAGGCTTTCTGCGAGCCTCCCACAAGGACGTCTATCCCCCACTCCTCGGGTGATATATCGTAAACACCGAGGGCGGTAATAGCGTCAACGACGAGAAGGGCGTCCGTTTCCTTCATCACCCGGGCGAGGGCACGAATGTCGTGGTAAGCTCCCGTTGAGCTTTCGGACATTTGAACGAGGACACCCTTTACGTCACCCTCCTTCTTTATTAACTCCTCAACCTCTTGGGGGTCAACGCTTTTTCCCCATTCTACCTTAAGCTCTAGCGTCTTTAGTCCCCAAGTTCTTGAGAGTTCCGCCCACCTTTCCCCGAACTTGCCCCCAACGACCGCTATTACTTTATCGCCTTCGCGGAAGAAGTTTTGAACGGATGCCTCCATCGCGCCCGTTCCAGAGGAGGAAAAGAAGACGAAATCGTCCGTGCTTGAGCGAAGGAGCTCCTTAAAGAGTTCTCGCGTCCTGAGGAAGGCTCTTGTGAACTCCGGCGTCCTGTGGTGGATTATCTGTCTTGAGAGGATTTCGCGGACGAAATCGGGAAGCTCAACGGGTCCGGGCGTAAATAGACGCTCTCCCTTGAGGTTGTGAAACCTCATACCATCTCAAGCCCGGAGAATATGAAGCATATCTCCTCTCTCGCGCTTTCGGGCGAGTCGGACGCGTGAATCGCGTTCTTTCCTTTGTCGGTTCCGAAGAGAGCCCTTATTGAGTTGGGTGCGGTTTTGCGGGCTTCTTCCGAGTCGGTGGGTCCTATGATTTGGCGGACGCGCCTTATCGCGTCTTCTCCCTCAAGGACCGCAGCGACGACGGGTCCCGAGGACATGAACTCAACGAGCTCACCGAAAAAGGGTCTTTCCCTGTGGACGTGGTAAAACTCGCCCGCCTTTTGGGGCGTAAAGCGGAACATCTTTAGGGCTACTACCTTGAAGCCTTCCTCAATGAACCTGTCAAGTATCTTCCCGAGCGCACCCTTTTCCATAGCGTCGGGCTTTATTATGATTAGCGTTCTTTCGGTAGCCATCTAAACACCTCCGAGACGAGCGAGTTTCTCAAGCTGTGTCTTCACGGACGTATCAAGGACGTAAGCTTGGGTCTTGAATACAAAGCCCCCTATTAGTGAGGGGTCTTCCTTTACCTCAAGTTCTATCTCCCTGTCAAGGAGTTTGTTTATTACCTTTGATATGCGCTCTATCGTCTTTTTATCAAGTTTCTTGGCGAGTATCAGCTCGCCCTTTAGCATCTTCATGAGCTTTTCAAGCTCAAACTCGTAAAGCCTCTTTATCTCAGGTATGAGGGACATCGCGTTTATGTCTATTAGGTATGAGAGAACCTCAAGGACGCTCTCGGGAACCTCGTATTGCTGAGCTATTGACCTCAGAACCTTCATCTTCTCTTCTTTGGGTATCTGGGGAGAGAGGAAGAAGTTTCTTACGATTTTGTCCTTTCTGTAGGCTGTGCTGAGTGCACCGAGGAACTCATCAACCTTGAGTATCGCCTTTTTTTCCTTCGGTATCTTCTTTATGAGGAGGCGAACCGCTTTTCGGGCGAGCTCCTTTCTCCTAATCATTCTTCTTCTCCTCCAAGAGCTTCAGCTGTGCTTCTATATACTTCTTTTGAACGTTCGTCTTTTTGAATTCCTTTATGAGTATCTCTTTGGCTATTTCCTCAGCCTTCTGTATGCCGTAAAGGGCGAGTTCCTTTTTAGCCCTGTTTAGCTCTATCTCTATGTTCTCGCGAGCCATCTGTTTTATGCGCTCCGCCACTTGTGCTGCGTGCTCAAGTATCCTCTTTCTCTCCGTTTGGGCTGTTTCTTCCGCGAGCCTTCTGTACTCCTTCGCCTTTTCTTTCGCTTTTGCGAGCTCTTCCTTGGCTTTTGCGAGCTCTTCCTTTGCGCTCAGGAATTCCCTCTCGGAGTTTACGAGGCTTTCTATTATTGAGTTGTAAAACCTGTTGAAGGCTTCGCTTATGGGTTTTCTCCCGAAGTAGTAAACTATACCCAAAAACGCGAGTATGTTAAGCCCTTTCCAGAAGAGCTCCCCAAAAGAGTGCCCTTCATGACCCGAAGCGCCGAAGGCGCTACCCGAAACTATTACCAAAATGGGTATAATCCTTCTCATCTCACGCCGCCTCTCTGAGTATCTTCTTGACTATCTCAAGAGCGAGTTCCTTGACCGCTTTCTCAAGCTTCTTCTTCTCTTCCGCGAGGCTCTTCCTTATCTCTTCCGTGGCTTCCTTGACTTCCTGCTCCGCGAGTTTCTCAACGCCCTCTATGAGCTTTCTCGCTTCCTCTTCCGCCTCCTTTCTCGCTTTTTCTATGATACTGTCCGCTTCCTTCTTTGCTTCCTCAAGTATGAGCTTCGCTTCGTTAAGGTATTGGGTCGCTTGTTTTCTGAGCTCCTCCGCTTGGGCGAGGTTTCTCTTGATTAGGTTGTCGCGGGATTCTATGACGTCCGTGTAGGGGCGCACGTAGATGTTGTTTATGATGAGGAGGAAGATGACGAATATAGCGAGCTGAACCAAAATCGTGGCGTTCGGTATGACACCTATGTCCATGGTTTTCCTCCGCAAACAATTATAGCAGAACTCACTCCTTCCTCAAAACCTCTATAACCTTCTCACGTGAAGCCCTGAGGGAAGGGACAAAAGAGGAGAGGAAGGAAAGCAGGAGCGTCCCTACCAGAACCATAAGGACGTCCTTAAGTTTTATGTGGACGGGTATGTAGCTCATCATGTAGACCTCCTCCGAGACGCGTATGAGTTTGTATTCGTTTATGAAATACGAAAGGGCGTATGCGGAAAGCGTCCCCGCTATCATACCCACGACGCTTATACTCATCCCGACGAGCAAGAATATGAGGAGGATATCCCTCTGTCTCATACCGAACGTCTTGAATACAGCTATGTCCCTTACCCTCTCCTTTACCTTAACAAAGAGGAGGCTCGTTATGTTGAAGGAAGCAACTAAAACCATAAGGAGGAGTATGAAGAAAAGACCGAGTTTCTCAAGTTCAAGGGCGTTGAAGAGGGCTTTGTTTAGGTCTATCCACGAGCGGATGAGAACCTCCTCCCCGAGGGTGCTTATGAGCTTTTGCTTTACCTCTTGTGCTCTGTAGGGGTCTTTTAGGTAGACCTCGGTGAGGTTTACGCTGTAGTCGTTTTTAAAGAACTTCTCCGCTTTTTGTTTTTCCATGTAAACGAACGCAAAATCCTTTTCATACGAACCGGTTGAGAATACACCCCCCACGGTAAAGCTCCCGACCCGCGGAAGAACACCGGTAGGTGTCCTTATTCCGAAGGGTGAAACGAGTTTTACCTCGTCCCCGACCTCAAGACCGAGCATACGGGCTATTCCCTTTCCCACGACGAGCTCCCTAAGCTCCCCCTCCAAGAAAGGCTCTATGAAGAGCCTGAAGTCTTCGTCGTTGAAGTCAACCGACTGGACGCTCACGCTCTGGATTGTTCTTCCGTTTGATATAAAGGCGCTGTAGAGCTTTGAGTGTATGCGCAGTTTTACCTCCGAAAGTTCGCCGAGGGTCTTTTCTATCCGCGGGAGCTTTTGGTCGGGATAAAGCGTAATCACGATGTGAGGCGTTCTTGAGAGAATCTTTTCCTTCAGCTCGTCCTGAAAGCCCGTAAAGACGCCGAGCGTAAGCAAAAGCGCGAGAACGCCGAGGTATATACCGAAAAAGGACATGAGGGTGATGATGAGGGAAGCACCCCGCGAAGCAAAAAGATACCTCAGAGCTATCTTTGCGTGGAGCTTCATAGCATCCTCAGGGATTTTACTATCTGTCTTTGGCGCTCAAGGACGTATCTTCTTACCTTTTCTTGGTCTTTGGGGGAAAACTCAGCCTCAAAGCCTACACGGATGTATAGACCCTCCTCCGATAGGCTCACGTTCCTGACGGAGCCCTTCGCGTGAGCGGTGCCAAAGCGCGGGAGCTCAACCTCAAGCTCAAAGGGTAGTAAAGGGTTCTCTTGAATTAGAGAGATTAACCTCTCCGCGCTTTTGTCGTTCCTCGGTATGAGGATACCCACACCCGTCTCGCTTATGTCCTTTGCCTTCGTTCTTATGGATACACCGTTTGCCTTTAGGTGAACGAAAACGGGCTCGCTTTCTTCTGGCTCAACCCTTACCGCTTTCCTCCTTATGAACTCGGGGGGTTCGGTGAGCTCCTTGAACTCAAGGACTATCTCCCCGCTGTTGCTCACGGACTTGCATCTTGCGAACCTCCCCTCTTCGGTCTCAACGTATACATCCGCACCCGGTGAGAAAGCACCCCCGAGCGCACACCTCCCGGAAAAGCCCAAAAGTCGCGAAGAGGGGTCGCTCCAAGAAAGGAGGAGCTGTGTCTTTATGGGAAGCTCCTTGAACTTCGTTGAGAGCTTATACCGCTTTCCCACGCGAAAGAGCTTAGAGAGGTCGTCTTTCATCTTCCCTTAAAGATTTTAAGAAAA
>JAADEK010000065.1 GCA_013153455.1 Aquificota bacterium | reverse complement strand
AATACACGATGATAGAGCGCCTGAGGGCGGAGCTGATAGACGCTCTCAACGAGAGGGGCGGGGCTTACAAGAAGAAGGAAGAGACCCACCGCATGGCTCAGGCTAACATGGTCTTCTCTCACTTCAGGTGGTAGGTTATGCGTATAATCCTCTTTTCCGGAAAGGGCGGGGTAGGAAAGACGACGATATCCGCAGCTACCGCATACAGACTCGCCCAGCTCGGTAAAAAGACGATAGTCGTCTCGCTTGACCCCGCCCACTCCCTCGCGGACGCCTTTGACATACCCGAGGAAGAGAGGAGAAAAGCAAAAGGACTGCCCATAAAGGTTGACGAGAACCTTGAGATACAAGAGCTTGACATACAAGAGGAAATAGACAGATACTGGGGGGAGGTATACAGATTTATAGAGCTACTTTTCAACACTACGGGTCTTCACGAGATACTCTCGGAAGAGCTCGCGATACTCCCCGGTATGGAGGAGATAACGAGCCTTCTTTACGTAAACAAATACTACAACGAAGGAAAGCACGACGTTCTCATACTTGACCTCCCGCCGACGGGTGAGAGCATACGGTTCGTCTCAATGCCCATAGTAATGAAGTGGTATATGAAAAAGATATTTAAAACCGAAAGGCTCATAATGAAGGTAGCGCGTCCCACGGTCGGGCGCATGACGGACGTTCCCCTTCCCGACGATGAGTATTTCAAAGCCCTTGAGACCTTCTACGAACGCCTGAAAGGCGTTGACGAGATACTCCTCAACCCCGACATAACGTCTATAAGGATAGTGTCAAACCCCGAGAAGATGGTTCTAAAAGAAAGCCAAAGGGCTTTCCTCTACTTTCTGCTTTTCGGTGTGAACGTTGACGCGGTAATCGTAAACAAGATAATACCCGAAGAAGTTCTGAAAAAAGAAAGATGCTCGTTCCTTGAGAAATGGCTAAAAACCCAAAAGAAATACGTAGAGGAGACCGAGGACTACTTCTCACCCGTTCCGGTCTTCAAGGTTCCCCTAATGGAGGAAGAGGTTGTCGGGAAGGAGAGGCTCCAAAAGCTCGCGAAAATCATCTACGGGGAGCGCTCCCCCGACGAGGTCTTCCACAAGGAGATACCCTATAAGATAGAGCAAAGGGACGGGGGATTCGTGATAAGGATAAAGGCTCCCGGTGTGAGCAAAGAGAGCGTCTCGCTCGTCAAGGGTGAGGATGAACTCGTCGTTCGCGTAGGAAACTTCAAGAGTCACATAATGCTCCCGAGGAAGCTCAGGAACCTTGAACCCGTGAAGGCTAAAGTTGAGAAGGGCGAGATTCTTATATTTATGGAGTGATGGAAGAGCTGAAGAAAGGGGACGTCATCTTAGGGTATTACGAGATTCTTGAGGAGATAGGGGAGGGAACCTTCGGTAAGGTATACAAAGTGAAGGCTCTGAGGGGTCGCTACAAGGGAAAGGTATTCGCCCTGAAGGTTGCGACAAACCCATACGCGATAAGATACCTCTGGAAGGAAGCCCAGACGCTCATACTCTTCCGCCACCCAAACATCGTCTCACTCCAAAGCTACCTCTACAAGAAGGACAAGAAGGAACTTTACCTCATTTACGAATACATGGACTTCGGGACGCTGAAGGACTACGTCCAAAAGAAGGGAAGGCTCACCGAAGAGGAAGCCCTGAAGGTTCTGAGACATATCGTCAACGCGCTTGAGTATCTCCACTCTCGCGGATACATACACAGCGACATAAAGCCCGAGAACATCTTCGGGAAGCGGGTTCTCCCTTCCGTCGTTTGGAAGCTCGGGGACTTCGGGCTTATAAAGATAAGGGGTGAGGCTTCCGTCCTTGACGTAAAGGGAACCGTCGGGTTCATAGCGCCCGAAATCTTCAGGGGTGAGATACACAGGAGCAGTGATATATTCTCGCTCGGTTGCCTTACCTACTACATGCTAACGGGTAAAACCCCCTTTGAGGGTGAAACACCCCAAGAGAGGAAGAAAAAGAATAAGGAGGGAAGGGTTGAACTGCCCGAGGAGCTCTCACCGAAGATGAGGAACCTTTTGGGGAAGATGCTTGAACCCGACTACACGAAGCGCTTCAGAACCGCGAAGGAGCTAAAGGAGTTCATGATAGCGGAGGGACTGATGTGAGGTGGAGCGTCGGGAGCGTATGCAGGGGAGCGTGCGCGGACAGCTATCTCGCAACGGGAGACACGTTCGCCGTCGCGGACGGTATGGGAAAAGGCAAGGGGGCGGTTCTATCCTCAAGGAAGGCGGTTGAGCTACTTTCCCAGATGAGACCCTACCGCTCCGAGGAGGAACTCAGACAAGCGTTTCTCAAGATAAACAAGGAAATCATAAAGGAGGTGGGAAAGCTCGGGGACACCGCAGCTACCGGAACGACCCTAAGCGCCCTTGCGCTTGACACCGACAGATACTTTTTAGCCCACGTCGGGGACTCGCGCATATACCTCCTGCGGGACGGTGAGCTTTCACTCCTCACCGTTGACCAAGTGAGGCTCAAGGGAAGGAGGAAGGTCGTAAGGGTTCTCGGTCTTGATTGGTCACCGGAGGTCTTCACGCGCTCGGGAGAGCTGAAAGAGGGAGACACCTTTCTCCTCATCTCGGACGGCTTTCTTGACGTCATCTCGGAAGAGGAGCTAAAACAAGCCCTCAGCGGGGATTCGGTTGAGGAGTGTGCGAACACCATAGGGAAACTCTTTGAGGAAAGGAGCGAAGACGGAGAGCTTACGTTCGTAGTCGTTAAGTTATAAAATTAATGTATGCTCAAGACGGAGTTTGAGTTTCCCGAAGAGCTTAAGAAAAAGCTTCAGGAGCACATAGATTACTTTCCCAAAAAACAACAGGCTATCCTGCTGTGCCTTCACACGATTCAGGACTACTACGGGTATATACCTCCCGAAAGCCTGAAACCTCTCGCGGATATGCTTGAGCTTCCACTGAACCACGTTGAGGGCGTTGTGACCTTTTACGATATGTTTGACACACAAGACAGGGCTAAGTATCGCATACGCGTGTGCGTCAGTATTGTGTGCCACCTTATGGGTAAGGACAGGCTCATTTCCGCCCTTGAGAAGCTCCTCGGCATAAAGCCCGGTGAGACGACACCGGACGGGAAGTTTAAGATAGTTCCCGTTCAGTGTCTCGGAGCCTGCTCGGAGGCTCCCGTCTTTATGATTAACGAGGACGAATACAAGTTTGAGAGCGAGGAGGCGCTCAATGAAATCCTATCCCGTTATACCTAAGATTTACGCGGAAACGACACTGAATATGCTTCTGAGGCGCGCAAAGAAGCCCCGCGTTCACTCAATAGATGAGTATATAAAGGACGGGGGATACACAGCCCTTGAGAAGGCTCTGAGCATGTCCCCCGAGGAGATAATAGACTGGGTGGACAAGAGCACCCTGCGCGGGAGGGGAGGAGCGGGATTCCCGACGGGTAAAAAGTGGAAGTTCGCGGTTCAGAATCCCCCGCCGAGGTATTTCGTGTGCAACGCGGACGAGTCCGAGCCCGGAACGTTCAAGGACAGAATCATCATAGAAAGGGACCCCCACCTCCTGATTGAGGGCATAATAATCTCCTCCTACGCCATAGGCGCGAACGAGGCTTACATATACATAAGGGGTGAATACCCCGCGGGATACTACATCCTCCGCGACGCCATAGAGGAGGCAAAGAAGAAGGGCTTTTTAGGTAAGAACATCCTCGGGTCCGGGTTTGACCTTGAGATATACGTCGCCCGCGGGGCTGGGGCTTACATATGCGGTGAGGAGACCGCCCTTATAGAGTCCTTGGAAGGAAAGCGGGGACACCCCCGCCTGAAGCCTCCCTACCCGGTTCAAAAGGGTCTTTGGGGAAGACCTACGGTCGTGAACAACGTTGAAACGATAGCGAACATACCCTTCATCATCTCTATGGGCTGGGAGGAATACAGGTATATAGGACCGAGCGATTACGCGGGTCCTAAGCTCTTTCCCGTGAGCGGGAAGGTGAAAAAGCCCGGCGTATACGAGCTTCCTATGAACACAACGCTGAGGGAGGTAATCTTTAAATACGCGGGTGGAACGCTCGGGAACAAAAAGGTAAAGGCGGTCTTTTCCGGAGCGCTTGATTGCTTCTCCGCGGACGAGCTTGACATACCCATGGACTACTCCCCCATGGGTTTCGGGGGAACCGGGACGGTGATAGTCCTGACGGAGGACGACGACATCGTTGACGCTTGCCTCAGGATTGCGAAGTTCTACGAGCACGAGACCTGCGGTCAGTGCACGCCTTGCAGGGTAGGGTGCTACGAGCAGGCTAACCTCCTTGAGAGGATATACAGGGGTGAGGCGGACCAGAAGGTGTGGGAAGGCTTTTTGTTTGTGAACGAGAACATACAGCCCACGTCCATATGCGGGCTCGGAGCTGTCGCGGGTAGACTCATTCGCCAAACGCTTGAGAAGTTCCCTCAGGAGTGGGAGCGCTACAGGAGCGCCCGCGTCGCTCCCTGAGACTTTCCTTCGGGGAAAAAGATTCTAAACTAAGAATATTATGAACAAGAGGGTTTTTCTTGAGGCGGAGATTCTGCGCGAGCTTTCCGAGCTTGATTTTTACACCATATCCGCACCCCTGAACACGAAGGAGTTTTGGAGCGAGTGGCAGGAGAAGTATACGCGGGCGAGCCTCACGCGCATAGCCCTCAGGAACATAGCGCGCTCGCGCAGGCTTTCGCGAAAGGAGCTTTTTCGCGTGAGGAATCTCCTTCGGAAGTATGACGACATCATAGCTTACCTTAACAACCTGAAGCTAACCGCGCTCAGCGCGAGGGGCTACGGAGGGGGTTATTATATAGAGTTCGGTGAGGAAGACGAGGAAGGAGGTCAGTGATGTTTGAAGGTTTCAAAGAGGTTAACGATAGAGACTTTTACAAGACGGTTATGATGAATCAAAAGCCGTCCGTGGTTGTGTTCCTTGACCCCTCAAGCGGTGAAAACGAGAAGGTTCTTTCCGTCCTTCGTAAATACCAAAAGCTATACGGGGACAAGATAGACTTCTTTTACTTGGACGTCACCAAGAACACCTCCTTTGAGGACTTCGGTATATTCAACTTTCCCTCGGTTCTTTACTTCAGGGATACGATGGAGCTGGACAGGCACGACTTTATACCGACGGAGGAGCTCGTTGAGCAGGCTATAAAGAGGCTCTTGAGGTTGGCGTGATGAGAAGGGGTTTTACGCTCATAGAGGTTCTTGTAGTTCTTATCATCTTGGGTCTTTTGGCTGCGCTTATCGTGCCCCGCATAACGGGGCGGGTTGACGAGGCGCGCGTTGAGTCAACGAAGCTTCAGCTCAAGTCCTTAAAGAGCGCTCTTGAGCAGTTCAAGCTTGACAACGGGTTTTACCCTACAACGGAGCAGGGGCTAAAGGCTCTCGTTGAGAAGCCCACAACTCCGCCGGAGCCCAAGAACTGGAGGAAATACCTTGATAAGCTCCCGAAAGACGCTTGGGGGAACGACTTTATATACGTCTCTCCCGCGGGTGATAAGCCCTACGAGCTGAAATCACCGGGTCCGGACGGTGTTGAGGGAACCGAGGACGACATCAGCGTTTGGGACCTGTGAGGGGATTCACGCTTATAGAGGTCTTGGTAGCCCTTACGGTTTTGGGGCTTACGTTCGGTGCCCTACTTTCCCTTTTGTCGGATGCCCTTTTGAGCGCTCAGAGGGCGGAGAGGGACTGGGAAGACCTCCTCTTTCTTTCGCGCGCGATTGATACGGGAAGGCTTGAGGGTGTTGAGGTTGAGGAGTTCAAGCTTAAGGGTGTGGGTCTTCGGGTGAGGGTATACAGGAGGGGAGGGGTTGAGCTTATGGAGGTTCAATGAGTTTCCCGTCCCTTATCCTGAGGACGCGTGAGAAGAAGGGGACGAGGTTCTCGTTGTGCGTAGCTACGATGAACGTTATACCCTTTTTGTTCAGCTCGTGAAAGAGGCGGAATATCCGCTCACCCTCCGCGGAGTCAAGGTTTCCGGTCGGTTCGTCCGCGAGTATGAGCTTGGGGTTCGTTATGAGAGCCCTCCCTATGGCTACCCTTTGTTGCTCTCCTCCCGAGAGCTGGTGCGGTTTGTGGTTTATCCTGTGGGTGAGGCGCAGGAATTTGAGGAGCTCAAGGGCTTTGGCTTTCGGCTCCTTTACGCCTGCTATCTCCCCCACCACCGTCAGGTTCTCAAGAACCGTAAAATCTTCAAGTAAGTAATAAAACTGGAATATGTAAGCGACGCGTTGTCTCCTGAATTTCGCAAGCTCGTCCTCGGGGAGGTTCTGTATCTCCCTCCCGAAGAGGATTATCTTCCCTTTTGTGGGTTTGTCAAGTCCGCCGAGGAGGTGAAGGAGGGTTGATTTCCCGCTACCCGAGGGTCCCATCACGCCGACAAACTCCCCTCTCTCCACCGAGAGGTTTACTCCCCTGAGCGCCCTCGTCCCGTCGGGATACGTCTTTTCAAGGTTTAGGGCTTCAACTACTTTCATCCTTTCCCCTCACGATTAGCTCAAGCCCGCGAATCCCTACGACGAGAACCCTCTGTCCCCGCTTTAGGTCTTTTTCCGAGCGTGCGTTCCATATCTCTCCCCTCACGAGAACCTTCCCCTTCCCGTTTTTGAAGTCGTCTATCACCTCACCCTCAAGCCCGAGCATACCCTCCGCTCCCGTGAGTTTTTTCCTTCTTTGCGCCTTCATACCGAGATACCCAACCCCGAGGAAGAAAAGCGCGCTGAGGACGGAAAAGCTGAGTATAAGATGACGGGGAATCTGTCCGTAGGGCGAGGTTTCATCAACGAGAAAGAGGGAGCCTAAGAATATGGCTACCCCTCCGCCCAAGGCGAGCGCCCCGAACGCGGGCGTTATCAGCTCAAGGACCAAAAGGAGTATCCCGAAGACTATAAGGAGGAGGGCGAGCCAGTTTATTGAGATAAGGCTGAGCCCGTAAAGCCCGAGGAGTAAAAATATAGCGCCGAGAACGCCGGGGACTATCGCTCCGGGGTTGTATAGCTCAAAGAATATCCCGTAAAACCCGAGCATGAGGAGTATGTAAGAGACGGTCGGGTTTGTGATTATCTTGAGGAGGTTTTCTTTGAAGCTCGGCTCAAGGTATACGACCTCAACCCCCTTCGTGTTTATCTCGTAGGTGTTTCCGAGCTTTTTTACCTTCCTTCCGTGGAGTTTTCGGAGTAGCTCCTCTGGTGAGCTCGCGATTAGGTCTATTAGGCGCGCTTTTAGAGCCTCCTCCGCGGTGAGGGATATACTCTCTTTTACCATCTTTTGGGCTATCTTTTCGTTCCTCCCCTTTTGTTTCGCTATAGCCCTCACGAGCGCGAGCGTGTCTTGGAGAACCTTCTTCATCATTACCTCGTCCTTTTTGTTGGGTATCACGGGATGGGCGGAGCCTATGTTCGTCCCGGGAGCCATGACCGCTACGTCCGCGGAGAGTGTGATAATTGCGCCCGCGGACGCAGCCCTCGCTCCGGGGGGGTATACGTAAACGACGACGGGTATGGGGGCGGTTTGGAAGCTCTGGATTATGCTCCTCGCGCTCTCAAGCAGTCCGCCCGGTGTGTTCAGTATAAGGACGTAAAGCGTTCCTCCCTCGGAGAGGGATTTTTTCAGCGTTCTCTTCACGTAGTCCGCGGAAGCGGGGCTTATCGCTCCGTCCCACGTCGCTATGAATACCTTACCGAGGGCGCCCTTTGCGAGAAAGAGAGCGAGAAGCAGGGCGAGTAAAACCATTCTTCGTATATTCTAAATGTATGATTTCCTCCTTTGTCGTTACGGGTTACCTCGGGAGCGGGAAAACGAGCCTAATAGTGAACTCCGCGAGGGAGCACCTGAAGGACAAACGCGTCGCGGTAATCGTGAACGAGTTCGGGGACGTCGGCGTTGACGGGAAGATACTCAACAACGTATACGCCCAGGTCGTTGAGCTCGCGGAGGGCTGTATATGCTGTAAACTCTCCCAAGACTTTGAGAGCGCGGTGAGGAAACTCATACAGGACTACAAGCCGGAGGTTTTGATAGTTGAGACGTCGGGGAGTGCGGAGCCTTTTCCCGTCGTTTTTTCCCTAAAGACGCTCGGTCTTTTCGTTGACGGTGTTATATGCGTCGTTGACGCCAAGAATTTCAACAAATACAAAGACGAGGAAACCGCCCGCTACCAGCTCGGTAGCTCAAACATAGTCGTCCTGAACAAAACAGACCTCGTCCCTCCCGAGGAGCTCCCGCGCATAGAGGAGGAGGTAAAGCGCATAAAGGAGCGCTACAAGCTCGTCAACCTCTTTTCCCACGAAGAAAAGAAGAACCTATACAAGGTATACAGGGCGGTTCACGGGAGGGTTCCCCCCGAGGTCTTCGCGGGAAGCGGGACACCCCTTGAACTCGTAGACCTGCATCACCACCACTCGCACGACAACCTGTGCGAGGAGGTCGTATACTTTGACAAGGAGCTGAGCTACGAAGAGCTTGAGAAATACCTCCGCTCACTCCCGGAAGAGGTCATAAGGGCTAAGGGAATCGTTAAACTAAAAGACTTCCCTCACCCCGTTTTTGTTCACTACGTCTTCGGGGACTACGACATAGGCATGCCAGCACAAGGCTACGAAGGAAAACCCTTCCTCGTCCTCATAAAGGAAAGGAGATGAAACCCTCCGACTTCCTCCGGGCTCTCGTAGACCGCGGGCTTGAGGAAAGACCCGCTCAGGCTCAGATGCTCAAACTCGTTGAAAAAGCCCTGAAGGAAGGAAAGACGCTACTCGTTGAAGCCCCTCCCGGAACGGGAAAAACCTTCGCATACCTCATACCCATCATAGCCCTCAAAAAGAAAGCGGTCGTCTCAACGGGAACAAAACTCCTACAAGACCAACTAAAGAGGGACCTCGGGTTCCTCATAGACCACTGGAAGAAACTAAACCGAAAACCCCCGACCTTTTGCGTCATCAAAGGAAAAGCAAACTACCTATGCCTTGACAGATTTGACAAGGAAGACATACCCCCGGAAGAAAGACAAAAATTAGAAGACCTCATAAGGAGCGGTTGGGACGGAGACCTAACCCTCTCGGACGTCCCGAAGGAGCTGAGCGGGAAGCTCTCGGTTGACGACGATTACTGCACACCCGCCTACAGGAAACTCTGCCCGCGCTCAGGGGAGTGCTACTACTGGGCGCGCCTGAAAGAAAAGGAAAGAAGGAGCGACATACTCATCGTGAACCACTCCCTCCTCGCCCTCAAAGACCTCTCACAAACAAAAAGAGCCCTCATCGTTGACGAAGCCCACGAACTTGACAGATACCTCACGCTCGCCTCAACCCTCCGCGTCTCGCTTTCTCACCTCAACGATATAAAAAACCAAGCGGTAAAACTCCTCCGAAAGGACATACCCCTGAATCCCGAGGAGCTATTTAACCCCTTCCGCGCGAAACTCCCCGAGGAGGGTGAGATACCCCTGACGGATACAAAAGAAATATCAAGAATTTTTTACGAAAAAGTTATAAGACCCCTTCGGGGTGTTTTGAACGAAATAAAGGAAAAACTGAGGGAAGAGGTTCGCTCATACGTATCGCAAAACCTCATCGTGAGCAAAACCTTCAAGGACTTCCTCCTGACGACCTTTCTCCTTCGCTCGGACGAGCTTGAGAGCCTGCGCGTAGGGTATAAAGAGATGAGCGCAGGGGAGCGCTCGCTCGCGGAGCGAATAAAGAAACACGACACGCTCACGAGAAAGCTCAGGAAGCTAAAGCTCCTTCGGGAGCTACTTGAGGAAGAACCAAAAGACACGGGCTTTAAGATATCAAGGACGCGCTCACCCAAGCTCGGAAAGGAGAACTGGTCCCTTGAAGCCTTCCCCGTCTTCCCGAGAGGGCTCATAAGAGCGGAAGACTTTTGCGCCCTCGTCCTCACGTCCGCCACCGTTGAGCCCCAAGACATATACCTCACAACGGGTATAAGCGGGGAGTATCACGTTCTCGGTCGGGGATACGACTACGCAAAGAGCACGCTCATCGTTCAGGACACGAACCCGAAGCGCGAGGACTGGAGGGAGAAGCTTGAGATGAGCTTCTACACACTTCGGGCGCGCTACGGGAAGGTTCTGGTGCTCCTTACGAACAAAGAACACCTGAAGATATTTGAGGGAGACCCGAGGGTGGGTCTTCAGGGAAACGGGAGCTTGACGCTCCTCCTTGAGAAACTCCGAAGGGGGGAGATAGACGCCCTGGTAGGTCTTGACTCCCTCTGGACGGGCGTTGACGTTAAGGGAAAGAAGGGGATACTCATATCAAAGCTCCCGTTTGAGTGCCCGACCGAACCCCTCACGTATTACAGACTAAAGAGACTAAAAGAGGAAGGGGAAGACCCCTTTTTATACCAAAGGAGGAAAGCCCTCGTCAAGTTCAGGCAAGGTATAGGGCGTCTCGTTCGCTCCCGCGAGGACTTCGGGACGGTAATCCTCTGCGATAACCGAATATGGAGATACCCCGAGTTTATTGACTTTCTGAAAAGCTTAGGCATAAACCTAATTTCAAAGGGAAGGTTCAAGAAAAAAGCCCTCCGCATCTGGTAGTATCTACTTGATGCTACTTGACAGGTATATACTTCGCTCCTACCTCGTTGTTTTCCTCCTTACCGCGGGTGTGAGCGTCCTTTTGGTCTCGCTTTACACACTCCTTGACTTCCTCCTCGGGTTCAAGCAAAGGGAGGTAAGCGTAGCGCTTGAGTATTTCTTCCTCCTCCTTCCCGTGGGCTTTTATTACCTATCTTTCGGTATCGTGAGCGTCTCCTTGTTTGTATTCATGAGGAGGGTGACGGAGAAGAAGATAGACCTAACAGCGCAGA
>JAADEK010000021.1 GCA_013153455.1 Aquificota bacterium | reverse complement strand
GCGAGTGAGTAGTAGGAGCGGGAAGGTCTCAAGAAGTCTGTCTCAAATAGTCTGTCCGACGGGTAATCCCTCACAACCCTAAAAAGGAGTAGCAAAAGCAGAAGACACTGACCCGCGTAGAAGGAGGCAAACGTCCAAAAGAGCCCGAAAGACGAGGAAAAAACGAGGAGAACCCCGATGAGCAGGTAAGAAATACCGAAGGAGATGAGTATGTGTTTGTAGCTCTTCAGACCCGTAAGGAGGGCGTTCGTAACCCAAAGACCCGAAAGGACGCTCACCGTAAAGCTAAAAAGCAGGTGGTAGTAGTAAGGTTTCCCGGAAAAGAGGTAAAGAGATAGGAGTAAGGAAAGGACGAAAGAGTAGCCCATGCTAAGCGTGAGGGCGCCCATGTAATTGGGAAGAACGCGCTCGGGCTCCTTCTCAAAGAGCCTGTCCGCGACGTATCTCGTGAACATGAGCTGAAGGGGTCCGGAGAAGATGAGGCTCAGGGCTACGGTATACGTTATGTAAACTTGGTAAACGACGGGGATTTCCGGGGAGCGCGAAAAGGCGCTCGCGAGCGCGGAGAAGAAAAATATCGTTGATACCGCTATGACCCAGTTTCCCGTCCCGAGAAGCGCGGAGTATCCCGTAGCGAGAAGAATACTTAAAAGGCTCTCCTTCTTTAGGACTTTCTTAAGCTCTATTGATATTCCCGCCAACGCTGAGCCTCCTGTATTTCTCGTAAACGGACCTGTAGTTGTTTATGAACTTCTCAAAGGAGTAAAAGCGCTCAACGCGCTCTATACCCACCCTTTGGCACTCCCTCCAGAGCTTCTCGTCGTTCAAAAGCTTCCAGTAAGCCTCCGCAAGGGCGCGGGGATTCGCTACGGGGACGACCTCACCCGCCTTACCGAGTGCTTTGTCCTCCTCGTTAAGACCGCCGTAGATAAGTTGACGACAGGAGCCGACGTCGGTCGTGACGCAAGGAACGCCGGACGCAAAGGACTCCAAAACGACCATGGGCATCCCCTCGCTTATGGAGGTAAGCGTGGTGAGACCTATGCGGGGAAAGACCTCATCAACGCGCCTAAACCCGAGGAACTTAACCTTTCCCTCAAGACCGAGCGTCTTTACGAGCATCCTGCACTCACGGGCGTAGTTAGGGTCTTCGTCCTCGGGACCGACGACCCACCCCTCAACGGAGGGGTCTTTTGTCGTGAGTATCTTCATAGCCTTTATGAACGTCTTTACGTCCTTTATGGGTGCCACCCTCCCGATTAGGGCGACTACCTTCGGGACGCGCGGGGGTCTCCTTTCGCGAAGGGGTGCGAACTTCTCTATCTCAACACCGTTCGGTATCACGCGAGCCTTGTGGGGCGGGCATCCTAAGCTTATCTGCGCCTCCCTTGCCCCCTCGTAGAGTGAGAACACCTCCTCCGCCCACGCGTAGCACACCCTCCCGACGTTTACGAAGAAGTTAATCCAAAGCTTCCTGAGGTCGTCTATGTCGTATTTGTCGGTTGAGAAGGGGGAGACGGACTTTATCCATTGGGAGTTAAGGATATCTATCTTTCTCTCTTTTGTGTATAGACCGTGCTCGGTTATTATGAAGGGAATCCTCAGGTTTTTCCTGAGCATTGAACCCAGAAACCCCGCGTAGCCCGTTGAGGGACTGTGAACGAGCCGAATCGTCCTTCCCTTTACAGAAGAAAGCGCCCTCACGAGAACCCACAGGGGTGTGAGTATATTCCTGAGCGTCCAGAAAAAGTCAACAAACGGGACGGTTATGCGTCTCTCCTCATACAGCTCCTCAAACATCTCCCACGTCCTTCTCCCGTAGAGGACGTCCGAGAAGGTGAGCTTTCGGGTGTAGAAGCTCTCGTCCACGAGTTCCTCAGGAACCTCACCCCCCTCCCGGAAGAAAGCTTTCAGCTTCTTAACCTCGGGTGAGCCGTCTGAGGGTCTCGGTCTTGGGAACTCAAGCCTTGAGAACATAAAGAACGTCTCAAGGAGGACGAGGTTCTCCGGGAGTTGGTATCTTATAGCGGAGTAGTCTTCTTCCCTTGAGCCGAGGAACAAAACACCGAAAGACAGGTCCGGCATACCCGTTATGAGTTGGTGTATCCACGTAGAGACACCTCCCCTTACGTAAGGGTATGTCCCTTCCGCTATAAACAGAACGTCAACGGGCTTTCCCTTGTCAAGAACCCTCATACCCAAACCCTCAGTATGGTCGCGCTCCTGTGTTCGGGGGGTATGAGCCCTTTGAACTCTTTCGCCCTCTCAAAGAGTGTGTTAAAGTCTTTCTTCCTGAAGTAGACCTCAAGAAGATACGGAGCCACCCTCTCTTTGGGGAAACCGGAGCGAAGGGCAAAGAGGAGAAACCTTTCCGCCTCATCAAGCTCACCCTCCCTCAGGCTTATCCTCCCGAGAAGAAACGAAGCCCTCCCGCTCTTTCTCAGCTCAAGAGCCTTCTTGGCGTATTGCTTTGCGCTATTTGCGTAAAAGTGCTCAAGCTCCTCGTCGCTTATACCGAGGTAAACAAGCTCCCAGTATAACTCCGCTATTGAAAGGAGGAGGGAAAATCGCTCCGTCTTTGATTGAGCCTTCTCAAGCATCTGGGTCATCTCACCTATTCGGTTCATGATATCCTTCTCAAGTGTTGATATACGGGAAAAGGCGATGAGGCGAACCTCGTCGTCGGGCGATGAAACAGCCTCCTTCAGATAACGTATCGCGAGCGGGTGAAGAACCTTACTCATATACATCACCATCTTCGGACTTTTTATCCTCCCGAAGGACTCTCCCGCCTTCCTACCCTTGAACTCTATCTCCGGAGATATCTCCGAGCTCAGGCTCTCGTAAAGAAACGTCACGTCCCTCCTCTTTAAGTAAAGGGCGAGAAGAACAAACACACCGCCCAAAAAACCGAGGGGTCCGAAGAAGTATACGAGGAGGAAAAAGGGGAGTTTTGTCTTTCGCCTTACCGCTCTTTTGGCGAGCGTCCCAAAGAGCTGTGAAAGGAGGAAGGAAGAGCCCGCGTGAAGTCCCAGATAAAGGAGCGCACCGAGCGGGGAGCTGAGGGCAAAAAGGGCGCCGAGAGCGGAGGCTTCAAGCGCGGACGAAAGACCCAAGGTCTTTGCGTTCATATTCCCGCCTCCCTTAATATCTCTGAGATATCGGGGGTTCTTACCTCGCGTATGAGAAGGAGTTCAGCGTTCGGGTAGCGGGAGCGAAGGCGGTTAGCAAAGCTCTGGGCGTTCACGTGAGCTGTAAAGGGGAGGAGAAAGAGGGCTACGTTTTTATCTTTTACGAAACAAACAACGTCAAGACTCCTTATAAAGTGCTGGATTTCCTGCTCAAGCTCGGGCGTTATGCTCGGAAACCGAAAGATAACAACACTGCTGTGTATGGTAAGCTTCCTGTAGAGCTCATACATCTTGTAATACTCCCTTATAAACTCAAACGGACAGGGGAGCGGGAACTTTCTCGCGAGCTTAGACAGCTTACGGGATATCGCGAGGTCTTCCGCCATGTATAAAAGGAGTATTTGAATGTATGAGAGAATCTCCTCGTTGAGGTTGACAAACATCATATCCTCTATCGTAAGGAGGAAGGTCTCTTGTTCCGCCTTCGCGTATACGACCGCGAGGTGCTTAAGCTCCCCTCCCCCCGCGAGGAAGCGCCTCAGCGCTTTTGGGGGCAGGAAATAGGTCTCTTCGGACTCAAGGGCGAGCCGGACAAGCTCGTCCTCAGGGCTTGCTTCCCGAACGTCCTCCCCGAAGCTCTCAAGGAGTTTAAGCTTTCCCCCCTCGTGTCTGTATATGGAAGCGCTGTAGACCTGAAAGTTTTGTGAAAGAAGGTTCAGAAAAAAGCGCGCAAGCGCCCGCTCGTCCCCCCTCTCAAGGAGTTTTTTCCTCAGCTCCTGAAGTATACCCCTTATGCTGTAGGGTTTTACTATGTAGTTAAACTCAAGCTGGTCGTGCGAGAGCTTCAAAAGGAAAAGCTCCTTCCTGAGCCTTGAGAGTTGCTCCTTTGCGTAATCGCGCTCCATCTCCGCTCCCTTTATCCGCCTGAACCAGTAGTACCTGAACTCGGACGCTATGAGGACTATAAGGAGGTTCCAAAGGAGGGCGTGAGTGGGGAACTCCTCGTAAAGGAGAAGTGAGGAGAGAGCCAAGAAAGCGAGAAAGGAAAGACCCCCCGAAAAACCGTAGTAGAGCGAGAATATGAGGGACAGAAGAAGGGAAGGGGAGTATGGGGTCTTTAGGAAGAGTGGGTCTTCCTTTCTCAGGAAGAAACCCGCGACCAAAAAGACGAGTGAGAGGAAGAAGACCTCCGCAAAGACTACGTTTGGCAGGAGGTTCCTGAGGAACCTCTTCATTTAATTAAGCCCCGGAGGAGCTTCTGGGTGAGCGTTCCCACAGATTCGTGCGCCCACCCGCTCGCGGAAAGTGCGGAACCCCCCTCCGCCTCTCCCGTTTTTGAGTTTATAAGCAGGAGGGTTATGCTCACCGCGGGCTCCCCGTCTATACCCGTCTTGTAGCGAAACTCGCTCACGGAGCCCGTAATCACGTAATCGGAGCGCTTCTTTGCCTCCTCAACCCAACGCTTCAGCTCCTCTTTTGTAGGCTCATCTTCCGTATACTCCCAGACGCGGGGCGCGAGCTTGTATCCCCTCGCCCTCATAACCCCCTCAAGTATGCTCGCGACGCGAAAACCCGCGAGGGGCGTGTCCGTGTAATTCTCAAAGGGAACGACCGCGTATACCTTGTCTTTGGGAAGCTTGAAGCTCTTTTTGTCCACCACCCTCGCACAGCCCGAAATCAGGAAAAAAAACACGAGTATTGACAGCGCTTTTTTCATTCTTTCCACCCCTTTATATCTACTTATCTATTGTAGAATTAACACTATATTATCCGAAGAGAGGGGCATAAAGATATGAAAGTAGGCATAGTTCTCGGAACGAAACCCTCAAACCCGCTTGAGTTCTGGATAGGGGTTGAGAAGGGAACCTTTGTTCAGCTTGACGATATCATCGTAGTTCGTTCAAGGGTTGACGGGACGAATCAGGAGATAAAGTTTTACGGTGTCGTTGACGAGGTCATAAAGTATCTTGAGGGTGTTGAGCTCGTATACGACGCGAAGCTCGTAAACTCGGGTGTTGTCCCCGCTAACCTCGCGTATATGGCTAAGGTCTCCGTTACGCGCATAGAGCCCGAGGTCTTCATACCCCCCAACCCCGGGGACACAGCCTACAAGGCGCAGGGTGAGGACTTTGAGAAGGCTCTCTATTACGACAACATGAAAAGGAGGATACCCGCGGGACTCACGAGGAGCGGAAACGTCGTATTCCTGAACTACGACTTTATAAACGGAAGGGAAGGGGCTCACATATCAATCTCCGGGATGTCCGGTATAGCTACGAAAACCTCTTACGCCCTCTTTTTACTTTACTCAATATTCCAAAAGGCGGACGACAGGGACAAGATACACGGCATCATATTCAACGTCAAAGGCAAAGACCTCCTTTGGATAGACAAAGAGAACAAACGATTTTCCGAGGAGCACAGGAGGGACTTTGAGAAGCTCGGTCTTGAACCCAGACCCTTCAGGAACGTGGGCTTCTTCGCACCGCCCGAGGAGCCCGGTAGCCCAATCCCAGCGTCGGGTGAGAGGAAGGAAGGCGTAAAGCCCTACAGCTGGTCTATGAAGGACTTCGCACAAGAGGGACTCCTCAGATTCCTCTTTGCGGAAGGGGACGAGGGAACGACGTCCCTGCACTACGTCATAGACCGAGTGAGCGAGAAACTGATGGGACTCGCCAAGGAAAGCCCCGGGGATGAGCTCCTTGACGAGAACGGAAAACCCATAAACAGCCTGAGCGACCTCCTTTCCCTCCTTCACGAGATAGTTGAGGACAAGGAGAGCAAGAGGGACACGGAGCGCTACAGGGAGTGGTTCGGGACCGCAATGCCCGCGACGGTTTACGCGTTCTTGAGGCGGTTTCACCACGCGGTCTCACACGTAAAACACCTCGTTTACGGGAGCGAAACGAGGGCTATAGACTGGAGGAACAAACAACTCAGCGTCGTTGACATCTCCGACCTGCACGGCATAGCCAAGATGTTCGTCGTTGGCTCAATCCTGAAAAAGATTTTCAAGGAAAAGGAGGAAAGCGGTAACCCCTACCCGAAGATATTCATAGTCCTTGACGAGCTGAACAAATACGCTCCTAAAGACCGCTGGAGTCCCATAAAAGACATACTCCTTGACATAGCGGAGAGGGGAAGGAGCTTAGGGGTTATACTCATAGGAGCACAGCAGACCGCGAGCGAGATAGAGAAGAGAATCATAGCAAACGCAGCGGTAAAGGTCACAGGAAGGCTTGACAGCAGTGAGGTGCTCAGCAAGGAGTATGAATTCCTTACGGGGAACTTCCGACAGAGGGCTATAATGCTCAAGAAAGGAACGATGATACTCTATCAGCCCGACATACCGAACCCCATAATGATAAGGTTCCCCCTCTCCCCGTGGGCTACGAAGAAGGAAGAAGCAAAGGAGGAGGTGGGTGTTCCGGAAGCTTTCCGTCATTTTTCTTAGCGTATTTTTACTCCTCTCTTTCGCGCTCGGGAAGACGTTTGTGAAGGTCCGATACGGCGTTCACCCCGACAAGGTTCGCGTGGTTCTTGACCTGAACAAGCACGCAAAATACAGGGTCTTTTACCTTAAGAACCCCTACAGGGTTGTTATAGACGTCCTCGGAAAGGACGTGAGAGTCCTTAAGGTAAGACTGCCGAAGGGTTTTAAATACCGCGTAGGGCGCCACCCGTGGGGAAGGAGGATAGTAATAAACCCCCCGAGGAGGTATGAAGTAAGGAGCTTCAAGCTGAACAACCCCCCGAGGCTCGTGGTTGACCTCCTTCGCTCAAAGAGGAGCTACTTCGTAAAAAGGACCAAAAAGAAGGTAATCGTCATAGACCCCGGTCACGGGGGAAGGGACCCCGGAGCCATAGGCTACAGAGGTCTTAAGGAAAAGTGGGTAAACCTGAGGATAGCGAGGTATCTCGCTCAATACCTGAGGAGGGACGGAAGGTTTAAAGTGATAATGACCCGGTGGGGTGATTACTACGTCCCGCTTGAAAAAAGGGCACACATAGCGATAAAGAACAAAGCCCACCTCTTTATAAGCATACACGCGGACGCAGCACCCCGTAAAAACCCGAGAGCACGCGGGACTCAGATATTCGCCCTATCCCACAGGAGCGCCTTGAAGAAGAAAAGGGAGTTTGCGAGGAATCGGTATTACGCACAGCTACTTTTGAACGACGGAGGAGCGCATTACAAGGACACACGGTTGATAATCTCCGACCTCGCGTTTCGCGTAACGCTTGAGGAGAGCGAGCGCTTCGCCCGCATACTCGCGAGGGAGCTAAAGAGAAATCTGAGACGTGAGGTTCACTTCAAGGGCATAAGGAGGGCGGGATTCGTCGTTCTCAAAACACCCGGAACACCCTCGGTTCTCATAGAGGCGGGCTTCATAACAAACCCGAGAGAGGCGAGAAGGCTCAGAGACCCAAGATTCCAGAAAAAGCTCGCCTACAGCATATACAAGGCTATACTCAGATACTTCAATCTGAGAGAGAGGAGGTGAGCTTCCGGGCGAGATTCGGGTCTTTCGCGAGTATGTAAGAGAGTATCTTTGAAGCCTTATCCGGGCTCATGTTTGAGAGAATCTCGCCCGCTTTCCTCGGCTTTACGCGAAGGAGGAGCTCCGCGCCGAGCTCCGGCGGGAGGTTTTGAATAGCGGGAGCTATCTCGTCCGCGGGCGCGCGCTCAAGAGCCTTCGCGAGCTTCTCTATCCTCTTCCTTTGCTCCTCGGGTAGCTTCTTCGCCTTTAGCTCCTCAAGCCTCTTTATCTCCTCCTTCAGCTCCTTTAGCTTCTTTTCTATCGTTTTGAGTATCAGCTCGTAGTTCTCCCCCTTTTTGCTCTCAACCTCGCGCTTCATAGCTTCGCCCACCGCGTCCCCGAGCGCAACCCCGCATATGAGCAAAATAAGAAGCTTCTTCTTTATAAGCCCTATGAAGCTCATCTCTTGAAGTGTGAGGGCTATCTGCTTCTTTAAGCGCTTCAGACTCGCTTTTTCCTTCAGTATCTCAACCGCCTTTATCTCCTTTTTCAGGTCAAGAAGGCGCGAAAGCGCCTTTCTCTCCTTTTCCTCAAGCTCCGAAAGCTCCGCCCTTACTCTCTCAAGCTCTTTGGCTATAGACCTCAGGCGGAACAAATCCTTTAGTTCACCGCTCCTTTTTTTCGTCCTTTCGTAGAGTTCTTTCAGCTCTTCTTCCTTTCGTTTGAGGGAAAAGCGCGTGAGCCTCAGCCTCTCTATGTGCTTCTTTAGCTTTTCCTCTTCCTTGCGCTTGAAGCGCTCAATCTTCTCATACATCTATCTTCGCGTAGCGTTTCCTTCCTTCCTCAAATACGTCCCCGCCGTATATATCGTTTGCGACGATGACGGGAAAGTCCTCAACGTAGAGTCTCCTTATCGCTTCCGTTCCGAGGTCTTCGTATGCGACGAGCTCCGAGCTTTTTATGTGCTTTTGGAGGAGCGTGGCGACCCCGCCCACAGCTGCGAAGTATACCGCCTTGTATCTTTTGAGGAGTTCCCTCACTTGGGGTGAGCGGTATCCCTTCCCTATCATACCCTTTAGCCCGAGCTTCAGGAGTGGCTCAACGTATTTATCCATCCTTATGGCGGTCGTGGGTCCCGCGGAACCAATCACTTGCCCCGGCTTCGGGGGTGTGGGTCCCACGTAGTATATAACCTGACCCTCAAGCTCTACGGGAGGCTTTTCCCCCCTCCGGATTGCCTCAACCATCCTCTTGTGAGCTGCGTCCCTGGCTGTGTATATGTAGCCCGTTATTAAGACCTTGTCCCCCGCCCTTAGGCTCTCTATCACCTCGTCGGTGAGCGGTGTTGTTATACGCTTCTCCATACGTTTATTCTACCACCTTTATGTGGAGTTCCTTGAGCTGGCGCTCATCAACGCGGTCGGGCGCTCCGGTGAGGGGACATATACCGCGCTGTGTCTTGGGAAAGGCTATCGTGTCCCGTATGCTATCAAGCCCCCTCATGAGCGCGACAAGCCTATCAAGCCCGAAAGCGAGACCCCCGTGCGGTGGTGCGCCGAAGCGAAGAGCGTCAAGCAAAAAGCCGAACTTTTCCCGCGCTTCTTCCTTCGGAATCCCGAGAAGCTCAAAAACGAGCTCCTGAATATCGGTTCTGTGTATACGGATTGAACCCCCTCCTATCTCTTCCCCGTTCAGAACGAGGTCGTAAGCCCTCGCCCTCACGGAGTGTATAAGCTCCTTTTTCTTTTGAAAGTCGTTTATTTCCCTCGCTTCAAGGAGTTTGGGTATATCTTCCTCTTTCGGCATCGTGAAGGGGTGGTGAAGGGGGACGAACCTCTTTTCCTCCTCGTCCCACTCCATGAGGGGAAAATCAACGACCCAGAAGATGTCCCATTTCGTTGTGTCAATGAGGTTGTATTTCTTCGCTATGTGGAGTCTGAGGTTCCCGAGAATCTTGTAGACCATCTCCTTTTTGTCCGCGGAAAAGAGTATAACGTCCCCGGGCTTTGCGTTCGTTCTTTTGAGTATCTCCTTCGTTTCGTCCTCGGAGAAGAACTTCACTATAGGTGAGGTAAGCTTGTCCTTTTCCACCTTTATCCATGCGAGTCCCTTAGCCCCGAGGCTCTGGACAAAGCGCGTAAGCTCGTCTATCTCCTTACGCGAGAGGTCCGAGGAGGGGAAGTTAAGAGCCTTAACAACACCCCCTTGGTTTACGACCGCCCGAAAGACCTTAAACTCGGTCTCTTTGAATATGTCCGTGAGGTCAACGAGCTCAAGCCCGAAGCGTCTGTCGGGTTTGTCGGTTCCGTAACGCTCAAGGGCTTCCCGGTAGGATATCCTCTCAAAGGGCGTCTTTAGTTCAATACCGAGAAGTTCCCTAAAGAGTAGGGATATGAGCCTTTCCGCCACACCCATTACGTCCTCTTCCGTGACGAAGGACATCTCGTAGTCTATTTGCGTAAACTCGGGTTGGCGGTCCGCCCTCAGGTCTTCGTCCCTGAAGCACTTGACTATCTGGAAATACTTATCAAACCCGGAGACCATAAGAATCTGCTTAAAGAGCTGTGGTGATTGAGGGAGTGCGTAGAACTTACCGGGGTGAAGGCGTGAGGGAACGAGGAAGTCCCTCGCACCTTCGGGTGTTGATTTTGTAAGAAAGGGGGTTTCTATCTCTATGAAACCCTCATCGGTGAAGAATTTGCGCGTAAGCTGGTAGAGCTTATGACGGAATATAAGGTTTTGTTTCATGCTTTCGCGCCTGAGGTCTATGTAGCGGTAGCGGAGCTTCGTCTCTTCCGAGACCGGTGTCTCCTCGTCAACGGGAAAGGGTAGGGGTTCTGATGTGTTGAAGACGAGAATCTTTTCCGCTACGAGCTCAACGTATCCGGTTTTTATCTTGGGGTTCTCGGTTCCGGGCGGTCTTTTCCTCACCTTCCCGACGACGCCGATGACGAACTCGGGCTTTAACTTCTTTGCGGTTTCATACGCTTCGGGGTTCGTCTTTTGCTCCGCGACGACCTGAAGTATACCTTCCCTGTCCCTTAGGTCTATAAAGACGACACCCCCGTGGTCCCTCACTCTGTGAACCCAGCCCGCGAGGCTCAGCTCCTTTCCCTCGTCCGATAGGGATACCTCTCCGCAGTATTTACTCCTTTTGAACTGTCCGAAGTGTTCAAGCATAAGGATTTATTTTATCCGTGTGAGCTTTAAGATTAAGTTGACAAAAGAATACTCAAGAAATATTATGTAAGCAATAAACAACGGGAGGTGAACGATGATAAGCGAGAACCTGTTTTCCGCCAAAACGCTTGAGTATCTGAAAAGGGCTAA